>CAXREW010000183.1:0-3336 GCA_964229455.1 Flavobacteriaceae bacterium
GCAGGGCTGTATGTCGCACTTTTACAACCGGAGTTTGCTGCAACGAACCCAGCAGCTCCCATGACCCTCAAATTTCTGGTGAAATGAAATCTACCCGATTCTTCGCATTACTCCTGAGTCTGCTGCCCTTGGCTTGGGCCTCTGCTCAGTCCAATACGGTCGGCACCATCTCGTACGACCCCGAACTGTATGCCGAAGGGTATACCTTGATCTACCCCCACCACCAACCGCATGCAAGGCTCATTGACGCCTGCGGAGAAGTCGTTCATCAGTGGACCAACGACTCGTTGCGTAGACCCGGTAACAGTGCGTATTTGACCCCCATGGGCAACCTCGTTTGGGCGCACCGGCCAGCCAATTTCCAAGGCGACCCCATCTGGGCGGGCGGCGGTGGCGCCGTCATCGAAGGACGGACCTGGGACAATGGCGTTCAGTGGAACTATGCGCTGAACGACTCGACCGGGCGCTTGCACCACGATTTTGCCTTGACCAACACAGGCACCGTCCTCGCCATCGCTTGGGAGCGCATCGATTCCATCACCGCAGTGGAAGCCGGGCGCAACCCCGAATTGCTCGAAGACGGTGAGCTCTGGAGCGAGCGCATCATCGAATTGATGCCCAACGAATCAGGCGGTGCAGATGTCATTTGGGAATGGCGAGTATGGGACCACCTCGTACAGGATTTCGACTCCACTAAGGCCAACTTCGGCGATCCCGCGTTCGCACCCGAACGGGTGGACCTCAATTTCGGCACCCCTAGCTCCGCCGCGCCGGATTGGCTGCACATCAACAGCATTGACTACAATCCCGCATTGGGGCACATTTTGCTCAGCGTCCCCACATTCGACGAGTTGTGGATCATCGATAAGGCCGCACCGGAAAACGGCCTGATTTGGCGATGGGGAAATCCGGAGGCCTATGCGAGCGGCACGAGCGAGGACCAACGACTGCATTACCAACATGCAGGACGTTGGCTGGATGCACCGTATCACCAAGGTTCACCCGATTTTGGAAAGATCGCTGTCTTCAATAACCGGAACCCAGGGGCTACCGGCCCCTTCTCGAGTGCCCATTTGATTGCGCCGGAACTCATCGAAAACGAAGAGACGACCACCTATGCGACGAATGGAAACGGCACGTTCGCCCCGGTTGACTTTGACTGGACGTGGACCGCACCCACACCCACGGACTTCTTCAGCAGTGGACTGTCCAATTTTGAGCGGCTGCCCAATGGCAACAACCTCCTTCTCAGCGGGCGGACGGGTGAGATTTTCGAATTGACAGCGGCAGGCGATACGGCGTGGTACTACCGCGTTCCACTTCAAGCAGGAACAACCGTTGCCCAGGGTACTGAACTCGGGATGAATGACAATTTGCTGTTCCGAGCCACGCGGTACCCCGCCCAGTTCCCCGTCTTCAACTCCGTAGACCTCACCCCGATGGGCGCCTGGGAACTCGACCCCAACCCCCTCTTGGCCTGCCAACCCTGCAACCTGAGCGCGACGGTGACGGTTGAGGCCGGCGCTGCCTCCCTCAACGTAGAGGGCGCCAACGGCGCCTACCTGGCCACGTGGCTCGTTGATGGCGTGGAAGTGTGCACCGGCGAAGCGATTGGATTGGAAGGTCCGTGTGCGGACGCTGCCGCCGCCTTGATGGATGGTATGGAAATCGAAGTCATCGTCGTGGATGAATCCGGATGTGAGTTTGCTACCCAATTCACCTGGGTCGCATCCAACATCTTGGAACATGAACAGGTCATTCATGCCTGGCCTAACCCAGCTCAAAGCATCCTCAACATCACCGGCATCGGCGCAGGAGAAACGGCGACGTTGCATTCACTGACTGGCCAGCTGGTCGCCACACACGCCGTCCGAGCAGTTGCCCAAATCGTTCACATGGACGTGAGCGACGTACCCTCGGGGGCTTACTTGCTGCGCGTGGGACCGCAGTGCTCCCACATCCTGATCCGTCGTTAACTTTCGGACATGAGCACGGAATCCTCCATCCTGACTTCAACCCAAAACGGGATTTGCACCATTACGTTGAACCGACCATCGGTGTTCAACAGCTTCGACCAAGCCATGGGCCGCGCGTTTCAAGCCGCTCTAGATGCTGCTGCGATAGACGAGGCTGTTCGGTGCGTGGTCATCACCGGCAATGGAAAGGCGTTTTGTGCCGGTCAAGACCTCAAAGAAGTCACTGCACCTGACGCCCCGGATTTCACCGAAATCGTTGAACAGACGTACAACGAGAGTGTTCGCCGCATCCGCTCCATGGAGAAGCCTGTGGTGGGGGCAATCAACGGCGTTGCTGCAGGCGCTGGTGCCAACATCGCATTGGCGTGTGACCTCACCGTAGCGCGTGAATCTGCTTCATTCATCCAGGCGTTTTCCAAAATCGGCCTCATCCCAGACAGCGGAGGAACATGGTTCTTGCCGCGATTGGTTGGCATGCAGCGGGCTGCGGCACTGGCCTTTCTCGGAGACAAGCTAAGTGCCACTGAAGCTGAAGCCATGGGGCTCATCCACAACGCCGTGGCCGACGACGCCTTCGAGGCCGAAGTGGCTGCCTTAGCAGAGCGGCTGGCCCAGATGCCGACCCGAGGATTGGGTTTGACCAAACGCGCCTTCAACGCCGGATGGACTGCGGAGTTGACCGACCACCTCACCACGGAACGGGACCTGCAGATGGAAGCCTCGAAAACCGCCGACTACGCCGAAGGTGTAGCAGCATTCCTCGAAAAACGCGCACCCCAATTCAAAGGATCATGACCGGTGAATGGATTGCTGTAGCAGACCGATTGCCTGAAGACGACCAACGCGTCTTGGCCTTCATCCCCGGAAACCGCGTATTCCTTCCAGGTAAGGACTTGGCATTTGAAATCCGAGAGGTCATTGTACTGCGGTTTTGCCGGGATTACTTCGCCGACCAAGCCGAAAAACGCGAAAAACACGGGCGTCACTTTTGGGCTGGAGAAGGCAACAGCAACCACTTTTTCAACGACGTGACGCATTGGATGCCCATGCCGGTCAAACCGGACGTAGAGTGAGCATCAGCGGTGCGCAAGGGCGTGCATTTGAATGGCCGCCAAACCAGCGGTCTCAGTGCGCAGGCGCTGTTCGCCAAGTGAGACTACTGAAACACCGAGGGCACAAGCTGCATCGATTTCCGGCACAGTGAAATCGCCTTCTGGCCCGATGGCTACCCAACATGACTCGGTCGTCGATACCGCATCGAACAGGTGTTGTTTCTCCCCTGGTTCGCAATGCGCGATGTACCCAGCAGAGGTGCGCGCCTCCTCCGAATGCAACCAGTCCTGCCACGCCATCGCTGGAG
>CAXREW010000184.1:0-2841 GCA_964229455.1 Flavobacteriaceae bacterium
TTGGAAGACACGACTGCACCGATTGTGACCTTTGAAGCGAACGTTGTTCTCGACAACGTAGCGACCAGTGAATTGGATGATTTCGAAGGCGTTGAAGTCTTTGATGCGTGCAGCGACTGGACCTACACTTCTACGGACGTTTGGGTGGGCAACAGCTTGACAGGATACGAATTGAACCGCACCATGGTCTTCACGGACGCGTGTGGCAATTCAACAACGATTGAACAAAACATCACGGCGGTATATGCTACGGGATGTACTTACATGGACGCTGAGAACTACGATCCAGCAGCCATCATCGATGATGGTTCATGTGAATACACTGGTTGCACCGATATGACATCGGCCAACTACAACCCGATTGCGACCATTGATGATGGATCGTGTGTAATTGTAGGTTGTATGGATCCGGAAGGATACGACTACGACCCGAATGCAAACTACCCAGGTGGTTGCGATTACCCAGATCCTTGTCCGGGTGACATCAACGACGACGGCCTCGTCAACGTTGGTGACTTGCTGGAGTTCTTCCAGTACTACGGACAGGTCTGCGGCGAGTAATCACTGCTGAAAACGACTAAATAGCGAATTCGAGTCTGGCAAGACTGATTCCTAGGGAGGGGGCTGCATTCCGATGCGGTCCCTTCTTGTCGTTTTTTAAGGTTGGGTGTGAGGAGCCATCTGGTGGCCGGTGTGCTGTACTTTTGTGGCTACCAAGCGTGAGATTGAAATGAGTCAACATGAAACGGAGGCGGCCAAGCGTGAGCGATTGCGCAAGCAACTGGATGACACCCATGAATGGCCCTGTGTATTCACATTCAAGTTCATCGTCTCTTCAGATGAGGGGGGAGAACAAGCACTGAAAGCCATTTTTTCCGAAGCAGCGAAATTCAGTTCGCGAGCTTCCCGCAATGGCCGGTACACGGCGTTTACCATTGCCGATCAGGTGACTTCTGCTGAGTCGGTTTTCGATCGGTATGAGGCGGCAGCCCAAATCCCCGGCATTATCTCGCTCTGATCCTCCTCATGATGAACGGTGAACGCGCGCTTTCGATGTTGGAGACCGGTGTAACGGCCATGCTGGTTACGCTGGCGCTAGTCGCCGGTTATGTGGTCTTGAAGCGAATGGCCCGCCAGATGCGCAAAGGGGTGGACTTGGACACTCGACAGTCCATTGATGAGGTATCCATGCGATGGCAAGACGGTCGCTTGCATGTCCACGTGGCCCTGCCGCAGGGCATGTCCGGGCAATTGGTCGTTTCATTTGAACCCGCCAAACAGGGGGCACAGATGCCGGCTTATGAAGCAATGAATGCGTCTGCATCCTTCGAACTGACGCTCGATGTTCCAGACGGAGCAAAAGCCTTGGTCATTGAGGCTCCATCTGAAAAGGTATTCCGTCCGCTTCCTCCGCGAAGCTGAGTTTACATGCGCTTGGGCATGTCAATGCCGAGCAGTCCCATGGCGGTTTTGATTTGATGAGCGACGCATTGCGTGAGGGCAATCCGCGCGTCGCGCACAGCGGCATTTTCTTCACCTAGTACGGGGTGGTCCTGGTACCATCGGGAAAATGCCTTGGTCAAATCGTAGGTATGATTGGCCACCAAGCTCGGATCGTATTGCGCTGCGGCCAATTCCACGGTTGCCGGCCACATCAATGCTTGTTGAATCAGGCGCAGCTCATCCACATCCCACACCGAAGCGTCCAGACTTTCGGTGCTCGTGTTGAAGCCAGCTTCTTCGCATTTGGCCAACATGCTGGCTGCTCGGACATAATTGAACTGAATGAATGGGGCGGTGTTACCGATGAAATCAATGGAGGCTTTCGGATCGAACCTCATGGACTTGGTTGGGGATACCTTCAGCAAGAAATATTTCAATGCCCCGTAACCCACTTGCTTGAACAGCACGTCCTTTTCCTCCTCGCTTAAATCATCGATTTTCCCCAATTCTGTAGCCATTTCACGGGCCGTGTTCGCCATCTCCTCCAACAGGTCATCGGCATCCACCACGGTCCCTTCGCGGGATTTCATTTTGCCTTCGGGGAGCTCGACCATGCCGTAGCTCAAGTGGTGGTTCTTTTCGGCACCTTCCACGCCGAGTTTTTTCAAAATGGTGAAGAGCACTTTGAAATGGTATTCCTGCTCATTTCCAACCGTGTAAATCTGGCGCTCCAGGCCAGGAAAGTCGCTGTAGCGTAGGATTGCGGTGCCGATGTCCTGCGTCATGTACACGGCTGTTCCGTCTTTGCGCAAGAGCAGTTTTTCGTCCAAACCTTCGTCGCTAAGCTCAATCCAAACGCTGCCGTCGTCCTTTTTGAAAAACACGCCGGATTCCAATCCCGCTGCCACCTGATCCTTTCCAAGCAGGTAGGTGTCCGATTCGTAATACAGCTTGTCAAAGTCAACACCCATCTCGGTGTAGGTCTTTCCAAACCCATCGTACACCCAGCCGTTCATGGTCTTCCACAGGTCGACCACCTCCGCGTCGCTTTGTTCCCACCGGTGGAGCAACGATTGCGCCTCGAGCAGGATGGGTGCTTGCTTTTTGGCTTCTTCCTCGGTCATTCCACCAGTCACGAGTTCCGCTGCCTCTTCTTTATAAGCGCGATCGAACGCCACGTAGTATTTGCCGACTAGTTTGTCGCCCTTTAAGCCTGATGATGAAGGGGTCTCGCCATTCCCGAATTTTTGCCAAGCGACCATGGACTTGCAGATGTGGATACCGCGGTCGTTGATGATCTGGACTTTGATGACCTCGTGTCCTGCCGCCTCGAGGATGCGTGCGACGCTGTAGCCAAGGAAGTTATTTCGCAAGTGACCGAGGTGCAATGGCTTGTTG
>CAXREW010000185.1:0-2122 GCA_964229455.1 Flavobacteriaceae bacterium
CAACGTCCCCACAGCTACATCGTCGAATGCCGACGCCGCTGTCGCTTCGCGTGGGAAATTGTTTTCCTCCAAATACGACTCGAGCAAGGCCGTGTCGAGTGCCGCAAATTCGGCTGGTGTCATGGCCTTGAAATCTTCAGGCGCATAGGACGCCTCGCTTTCCTCCTCAGCTGGAAGGGGGGCTTGGTTATCGACTAAGGCAAACAGCTGTTCGCTGTCGGCGTGCCAGGCCAAGCCAATGCGGCCGGTGAATTCGGTTTTCGGAAATCCCTCCAAGGCCGACAATTCCGTCCAAGTCGATCCTGCATCCCTGCTTTCCCAGATGCCACTTCCGGAACCATTACCGCGGAAGTCCCACGCTCGGCGCGTCCGGTCCCACAGGGCCGCGAAGAGTCGATTGGAATTGGACGGGTCGAGGATCAGGTCCACCGCCCCGGCGTCACCGTGGTCGCCTGCCTGTTGCAGCACGCGTTCCCAAGTGGCACCGCCGTCGCTGGTTTTCCAGACGCCTCCACTGGTGTTCGCGGAGTACAGCGGTCCCAAAACGGCCGCATAAGCGACGTCCATGTCACCTGGGTCCAGCACGATGCGTCCAATGTGGTGGGCGTCGGCCAATCCGGCGTGTTGCCACGTCTCGCCGCCATCGTCACTCGTGTACATGCCGGTGCCAGCGTACGAACTGCGCGAGCTGTTCACCTCACCGGTTCCGGCCCAGATGCGGCCGGTTTCAGGGTGTACAGCGATTGCTCCCAAGGTGATGGTCAAGGCGTCATCAAACAGGGGTTCGAAAGAGGTGCCGTGGTTGACCGTACGCCAAAGTCCGCCCGATGCGTAGGCGACGTAAAAGGTGCGTCCGTCGGGGCTGTCCACCGCAATGTCCACGACGCGTCCGCTCATGACCGTTGGCCCGACGCAACGGAGGTCGAGTCCCGCCGTCCAAGATGCGGCGTCGCTGCTAGTGCGCTGCTCGGTTACCGATAGGCGCTCTGCGGCCGTTGTGGGTGCGAGGCGGTTGCGCTGGGCGAGGCCGTTGGTTCCAACGGCAGCAAGGGCGAGGATAAGGAGGATGCGGTTCATTGGAGTTTGGGGTTGCTGCGGTGGCGGTCTGCGTCGCGCCGGGTTTTCTTTTCGATGTTGGCTTGAAAGGCCTCGGACAAATCAACGCCAGTCTGATTCGCGAGGGCGGCGAGGACCCACAGGATGTCGGCCATCTCGTCGGCGAGGTTGGCCTGGCGGTCCGATTCCTTTTCACTTTGGTCGCCGTACCGGCGCGCCATGATGCGGGCAAGTTCGCCCACTTCTTCAGTGAGGATGGCCATGTTGGTCAACTCACTGAAATAGCGGACGCCAACGGTGGTGATCCATTCGTCCACTTGGGCTTGGACCGATTGAAGGGTGGGGGAAGTGTTCATGCTTTGTTTTTCGTGTCGATCCAGATGGTCACGGGTCCGTCGTTGACGAGTGCGACTTTCATGTCGGCCCCGAATTCGCCGGTCGCGGCAGGGGTTTTGGTGAGTCTGTTGAAGGCTTGAATGAAGGCCTCGTAAAGCGCAATGGCGTCTTCGGGGCGCGCCGCTTTGATGAAGCTGGGGCGGGTGCCTTTTTTGGTGGCGGCGTGGAGGGTGAATTGACTGATGATCAGTGCCCGCCCTTCCACGTCCACGAGCGACCGGTTCATTTTGCCTTCGGCGTCGCTGAAAATGCGCAGCCCAGCGATTTTGTTGGTCAACCATTCGACGTCTTCCATGCCGTCCTCCGCTTCCACGCCAAGCAGGATAACCAAACCGTGGTCGATGGCCCCGCGGACCTCCTGATTGATGCTTACCGATGCTTCGCTCACCCGTTGAATGACCGCTCTCATGGTCCCGAAATTACAACACCCCACGCACCGTTGACAACTGGTGAGTAAACGGGTAAAAAATCTCACGGTCAGGTCCAACGCGCAGCGTAATTTTGCTCGCAAAATCCCGCACAATGAACGCCTCGACCGCACCGGCCACGTTGGAACAAGCCCAAGACATGGGTTTGACGGCAGATGAATTCAAAAAAATTGAAGAAATCCTCGGCCGCACGCCGAATTTCACGGAGATGTGCATCTACTCCGTCATGTGGAGCGAGCACT
>CAXREW010000186.1:0-3744 GCA_964229455.1 Flavobacteriaceae bacterium
CGTTCATTTCGTGAACGAACTGCCAGCCGATGTCAACGCCACCTTTGTGGCCCAAGTCAAGGCTACCCGCCGCGACGACACCCAGCGCAACCACACGGCGACCCACCTCGTGCACGAGGCGCTACGCGAAGTGTTGGGCACCCACGTGGAACAGAAAGGCTCGTTGGTGAAGGCCGAGTCCCTGCGTTTTGACTTCTCGCATTTCTCGAAGGTCACGGACGAAGAACTCGCCGAAGTAGAGGCCAAGGTGAATGCCAAAATCCTCGCCAATCACCCGCTTGTTGAGCACCGCGCCATCAGCATGGAGGAAGCCAAAGCGAGCGGTGCCATGATGCTCTTCGGAGAGAAATACGGCGACGAGGTGCGCATGATCGAATTCGATTCGTCCAAAGAACTCTGCGGCGGCACCCATGCACCCGCAACCGGCGCACTGGGCTCGTTCCGCATCACGCAAGAGACGGCCGTTGCATCCGGCATCCGCCGCATTGAAGCCATCACGGGATCGGTAGCCCTTCAGGCCATGAACACGGAACGCGCCGCTCTGCAAGCCATTAAGACCCTACTCAAGGCGCCTGGCAACATCGAGAAGGCCGTCGAAGACCTGCTTTCCAAGCAGACTAGCCTTCAAAAGGAATTGGATGCGGTGAAGCAAAAGGAAGCCGCTGCGGCCAAATCGGACCTGGCGAGCAACCTCGACACCATCAACGGCATCAACACCTTCATCGGTGAAATGCCGCTGGATGCAGGTGCCATCAAGGACATCGCCTTCCAGCTCAAAAACGAGAAAGCACCCTTCTTCGGCGTGTTCGGTTCGAACGTCGGCGGCAAGGTGACCTTGACGGTCGCCATCAGCGACGACCTCGTCAGCGGCAAGGACTTGCATGCGGGCAACATCGTCCGCAACCTCGCCAAGCACATCCAAGGCGGTGGCGGCGGCCAGCCGTTCTTCGCAACGGCGGGCGGAAAAAATCCGGACGGACTCGGAGCAGCGTTCGAAGAAGCCAAAGGCCTCCTCTGATCTACCAACCATTGGGAATCAAAAAAGCACCGCTGGGCGGTGCTTTTTTCGTTTGATGTCGTTAAAGCATCAGGCCGTCTGCAAACCAGAGGACTGGCGGGCAGCTTTGCCGTAAACAGGACCTTCGTACTCTTCTTGCCAAGCAAGGCTCAAGTTCAAAACGTAGAACACATTGAATACCGCGGCCAAAACAAAGTCAGTCATGGTATGCTTTCCAAAAGCCTGGGCCAGCTCAATGACCGTTTTGAAAAAGAAGTACACGTTGAATACCGGAACCAAAAAGAGCAACGCATGAGCATCGGGACGACCCAAAATGCGCATGGCAATGACCACGTTGTAGCCGGGCACCAAAGCGGCCCAAATCGGCTGCTCGCATTTCATGAAAAGCTTGCAATTCGCACCCAGTGCTATGAGGGTTAGAAACATCGTCGCCATTGCAGTGGCTCCGCTAAACTCCATGCCAAAAAGGGTAAGGGTATTCATGGTATCGCTGTTGTGTTCATTAAAAAGACGTGTCCTTTGTACAAAGGTTGCCTTTCAACCCACACATCATGAACGATTTACGTTATGAAATCAACGCCAAACGGTTAATATTCCTAGGCTGAAAGCCCGCCAAACCGCTGCACGAGCGCGCTGTCAATCGCCCCGCCTTTCGGCGTGAGGATCACCAATCGTTCAACCACGTTGCGCAGTTCCCGAATGTTGCCCGTCCAGTTGGCCGATTGCAGCGACACCATGGCTTCGTCAGTGACATCAAGCAGCACCTTGCCATGCTGTTCGCAGATGATTTTGAGAAAGTGCGTGACCAGCAACGGCACGTCATCGCGGCGGTCGTTCAAGGCCGGCACATGGACCGGAATCACCGCCAACCGGTGGTACAGGTCCTCCCGGAAATTCCCCTCGGCAATCTCCGCGCGCAGGTCCTTGTTGGTCGCAGCCACGACGCGTACATCCACCTCAATTTCTTTCTCCCCACCAACCCGTGATATGCGGTTTTCTTGCAACGCACGGAGCACCTTGGCTTGGGCCGAAGCGCTCATGTCCCCGATCTCATCGAGGAACAACGTCCCGCCTTGGGCCTGTTCGAACTTGCCCTTACGCTGCTTGACTGCACTGGTGAAGGCACCCTTCTCGTGGCCGAACAATTCGCTTTCGATCAATTCGGAGGGAATGGCCGCACAGTTCACTTCAACAAAGGGTGCGTTGTGGCGCGCACTCAACTCGTGGATTTGGCGTGCGACGAGCTCCTTGCCCGTGCCGTTGGCGCCGGTGATCAGCACCCGCGCATCGGAGGGGGCGACGGTGCAAATCAGCTCAACGATCTCGCGGATTGCCGGCGAATCTCCGACGATGGCGGTGGAGCGCTCGGTTTGGATTTTGCGCGTCAGCCGCTCGGTTTCTTGCTCAAGCTGGCCCTGATCGAGGGCGTGGCGCACGGTCAGGAGGATGCGGTTGAGGTCGAGCGGCTTTTGGATGAAGTCAAAGGCGCCCACCTTGATGGCTTGCACCGCTATCTCCACGGTGCCGTGGCCGCTGATCATGATGACGCGGCCATCGATTCCTTTTTCCACGAGGGCATCGAGGACTTCCAAGCCATCCATTTTGGGCATTTTGATGTCACAAAAGACCACATCAAAGGCAAACTTGGTCGCCAGCTTGAGGCCTTCCGCACCGTCCTCAGCTTCCATGACCTGGTAATTCTCGTACTCGAGGATTTCCTTCAAGCTCGCTCGGATGGGTGCTTCATCATCGATGATGAGAATTTTGGGAGACTTCTTCATGGTCAATTCGTTTGATCATTTGCACCGGTGCAAAGATGTTGCCAAACTGCCTCCATCAAGCCTTCGCGCATGGCAAACGGCGATCTGTAGACGGTCGCCGTGGGCTCCATTTTCCCCAGCACGTGCATGAGCAGCATGCTCGACAAGGGAATCATCTTGGCTCGGGCAGGGGCCATACCGGGAATTTTCAAGCGCTGTTCGTGCGGTTCAGTCAGCAGCCTTTGGTGCAACCGCTGCAGCGCTTGGCGGTCGATGGGTTCGAGGTCCCGCCGTTGCAAGTAGGGAACGTTCGCATGTGAACCATTGACGGCTTCGGCGAACGTATCGAACGACCCGCTGGATCCCACCAGCGCGGTAGGCTGGTGTTCGGAGATGACGGCTTCAAGGGGCTCCATGACGTTGTCCAAAAACGCGCGGTAGCGCTCCTCGCCCGCCGCACCGAGCGGGTCGGTGGGCTTGCCGAATTCCTCCAGCCGCGCCACACCAGCGTCGAGGCTCAGTGCAGCCTTGGATTGCCACGCACCGACGTCGGTGCGCTCGGCCACCACAAACTCCACACTGCCTCCACCGATGTCCATGATGAGCACCCGCTCCAAGGCGTCGGTCAAGGTCTGGGCCACGCCGCGAAAAATCCAATCCGCCTCCTCCTCCCCTCCGATGATGCCCAGGTCCCAGCCGAGTTGACCGCGGACCGCTTCAGCAAAGGCTGATCCGTTGGAAGCGTCGCGCAGGGCACTGGTTCCCACCACCCGCACGTCCTTGACATTGTAATTGTGCAAGGCCTGATGAAACGTCCGCAGCGCGTCGAGTCCGCGAGCAAACCGATCAGAACGAATGGAGCGGTTTTGAAAACCGCCTTGGCCGATGAAGACGGGCTGCCGAAGCACGTGCTTGCGTTCCCACGTGTCGCCACTCCCCTCAGCAATCAGTACCGTGAACATGTTG
>CAXREW010000187.1:0-2252 GCA_964229455.1 Flavobacteriaceae bacterium
CAAAATCATTTCAGATGAGGAAAAGCGGACCATTGCCTTCCACGAAGCGGGCCACGCGGTGGTGAGCTGGCTCGTCGAGTTTGCCTCCCCGTTGGTGAAGGTCAGCATCGTGCCAAGGGGCCAATCCCTCGGTGCGGCTTGGTACCTCCCTGAGGAACGCCAAATCACCACCACCGAACAAATGCTGGATGAAATGTGTGCGGCCCTCGGTGGCCGTGCAGCGGAGGACCTGGTATTCAATAAGATTTCAACGGGCGCCTTGAGCGATCTCGAAAAGGTGACCAAGCAGGCGTATGCCATGGTGTCGATTTACGGCTTAAATGAGCGCATTGGCAACCGCAGCTACTACGATAGCCGTGGTGATCAGATGTTCACCAAGCCGTATTCGGAGGAGACCTCGCGCATCATCGACGAAGAGGTGGGCAAAATCATTGACGGGGCTTACCACCGCGCCAAGGAGATCCTGCAGTCCAATTTCGAAAAGCTGAGCGCCCTTGCGGATTCGCTGTTGACCAATGAGGTGATTTTCCGCGAAGACGTGGAGCGCATCCTCGGCGCGCGTCCGTTCCAGAAGTCGGAAACGGTGCTGCCCAGCAGCCCGGAAGCACCGGAAGCTCAAGCGGCGCCCGAAGCCGCCAGCCCTGCTGAGTCAGCGTCCGAAGACGCTCCCGAAAGCGGTGACGAATGAACGGCTGGACGGTCGTCTATGCTGACGGTTTTCCTCCAGCGGTCGAGTTGCGCCGTGCCGTCCTCGAAGAGCACGGCATCCCAGCGGTCATTTTGAACAAGCGGGACAGCAGCTACCTGTTCGGGTTTGTGGAGTTGCTCGTCCAAGAAGAAGACGCCGTACGGGCCGAATCCCTCATCGCCGGTGCGGCACTCGATTCGGATTCGTAACATTGCGCCATGAATGAGACCCTCGTTCGCAGCCTTTCTGGCGCCGTCTTCGGTGTGCTGGTCATTGGGTTGGTGTATTACAGTCCGTGGACCAATGCACTCCTCTGGGCTGCAGTGTCCATCTTGGCGGTGCGTGAATTCAAAACAGGGAGCAAGCGATCCTCTTTGGCTACGATATGGGGCTTTGCTGCGTTTGTTGCGTTGTGGATGTGCATGGTCATCGGATTGCCTTGGCAAAACGCTGGAGCGTACGAGCCCTCTGTCCTCCTCAGCCTTGTGTTCACGATTTGGGCAGCGGATTCTGGGGCGTATTTCGTCGGAAAGCCATTCGGCAAGCACAAACTCATGCCCCGCGTTTCACCAGGTAAATCGTGGGAGGGCCTACTCGGTGGTGCTGCCAGTGCCGCTGTGGTTGCGTATTTCCTGTGGGGTGCCGCCTTGGTCTGGGTGGGGCCGTTGATGGCCGTCCTCGGCACGGCTGGCGATCTCATGGAAAGCGGTTGGAAGCGCCGCAACGGACTGAAAGATTCCGGAGCCATTATGCCCGGGCACGGCGGTGCGATGGATCGGTTCGATGGGTTTGTTTTGACGGTACCTGTCTACTTTGTCCTGCTATCTTTGCTACCCTTTGAATTTGCCTTGAAAGCCATTTTGCCATGACGTTTCACAGAGAAGGAGTTGCCACATTGGTTCTTGTTTTAACCGCAGGTGCTGGCCTCGTAGCCGCCGCCAATGCATGGTTGCCGCAGTGGACTTTTTACCTTGTTTGTGCTGGCGTGGCTGTAGTGCTGGCCCTTGTGGTCAATTTCTTTCGCATGCCCTCGCGCCATGTCGGGACCTTGGACCCACGAGAAATTCTCGCTCCCAGCGACGGGAAGGTGGTGGTCATCGAAAAGGTGCACGAGCCAGAGTGGTTCAAGGACGAGCGCATTCAGGTGAGCATCTTCATGAGCCCGTTGAATGTGCATGCGCAATGGGCGCCCATCGCCGGAACCGTTAAGGCCGCGCGTTATCATCCCGGAAAGTACCTCGTGGCTTGGCACCCGAAGAGCAGCACCGAAAACGAACGCACCACGCACGTCATTGAAGGGGAGAAAGGAACGGTTCTGTTCCGTCAGATTGCCGGAGCTGTTGCCCGGCGCATCTGCCATTACATGCACGAGGAGCAAGTCCTTGAGCAAGGGGATGAGGTGGGCTTCATTAAATTCGGTTCGCGCATCGATGTGTTCTTGCCCGTTGGGAGTGAAATCTGCGTGGAATTGGAGGATGCCGTGACGGGTCGCGAGACGGTGCTGGCGCGCTTCCCGGACGCTTCCGCATAAGTATCTGCTTCAGAATTGGACATTTTGGGTTCT
>CAXREW010000188.1:0-3667 GCA_964229455.1 Flavobacteriaceae bacterium
TCAAGCCATTAATTTTGTTCGCTATGAATGTACTCTTGTTGGGAAGCGGCGGGCGTGAGCACGCCATTGCATGGAAGCTGAGTCAATCGTCCATGCTGCGGAAACTGCACATTGCTCCGGGCAACGGCGGCATGGAGTCCTTGGGGGAAACCGCCGATTTGGACCCCATGGATTTTGCAGCCGTCGAGCGGTACGTACGACGCCATGAAATCGGTTTGCTGGTGGTGGGCGCGGAGGCCCCATTGGTCGCCGGCATTGCCGACTACTTCGAGGCTTCAACCAAGACCAACGTCCTGGTCGTGGGGCCCAAAAAAGAGGGGGCCATGCTCGAAGGGAGCAAGAAATTTGCCAAGGCATTCATGCAGCGGCACAACATCCCAACAGCCCGTTACGCAAGCTTTGATCACGCCCAGTTGGACGAGGCCATTGCAGCGCTGGATGGATTCCAGCCACCCTATGTCTTGAAAGCCGATGGGCTCGCCGCAGGCAAAGGCGTCATCATCACTTCTTCCAAGGAGGAAGCAGTCCAGACGCTGGAAGAAATGTTGAGCGGTAAGGCGTTCAGAGATGCAGGCCGAAAGGTGGTCATCGAAGAGTTTTTGGAAGGCAAGGAGCTCAGCATGTTCGCTGTAACCGACGGCTCGAGCTACCATTTGTTGCCTTCTGCGAAAGATTACAAGCGCATCGGCGAAGGTGATACGGGCCCCAACACAGGCGGTATGGGCGCCATCTCCCCGGTTCCCTTTTTGTCGGAAGAATTCCAACAGAAAGCCTTGAATCAGGTCATCATTCCAACCATCAAAGGGCTTGGAAAAGACGGCATCCCTTACAAAGGCGTCATCTTCTTTGGCCTCATCAAAGTGGGAAGCGATCCGTATGTAATTGAATACAACTGCCGACTCGGAGACCCCGAGACTGAGGTGGTCCTGCCCCGACTGAAGAGTGATTTGCTCCACTTATTTGAAAGCTTGTGCAGCGGGTTGCTGTCTGAGTACGACTTGGTCACGGATGAACGCGCGGCGACGACAGTGATTCTTGCGAGTGAGGGCTATCCGGGCAGTTACGAGAAGGGCCGCGAAATCAAAGGCCTGGATGATGTAGCGGACATAGATGGCATGGTGTTCCACGCGGGCACCAAGTCAAGCCGACGCAAAATCATCACCAATGGCGGCCGCGTCGTCGCCTTGACGGGACGTGGTAACGATGTCGAAGAGGCGCTCAAGAACAGCTACAAACTCGCCGAGAAAGTGACGTTTGAAGGAGCCTACCACCGCAAAGACATCGGTGCCGACGTCCTGGATTTGGCCTAAAGAAGGAAGTGTAAGAGAAGGGAGTTAGACGATACCGCCTTCCTCCTCGGCCTTGGC
This sequence comes from Flavobacteriaceae bacterium, assembly GCA_964229455.1. Classification (GTDB taxonomy): domain Bacteria; phylum Bacteroidota; class Bacteroidia; order Flavobacteriales_D; family Sanyastnellaceae; genus UA16. The sequence goes on from CAXREW010000188.1 coordinate 1,368, forward strand.
AGTGTACTTCTTTTGCAACCGCAACCACAAGAACAAGCCGCCGAAACCGAGTGCGATGACAGCCATGTTGAATGGCGAGCTCATTGGAACGAGAATTGTTTCAAACGTCCATTCGATGAATTTCGCGACCGGAGTGATGATTTCTTGTGTGTTCATGGTTCCTAAATTCGGAACAAAAATAAGCAACCGTTGATTTCCATCCTCCGCTCCAATCAACCAATTGCATGGGCACTCATTCCACTGACCATTTTGGGTGGTCTAGCGGTGCATTGGTGGGCGGGAACGCTCGATGGAACGAGCGCGGCCATTCACGGACTGGGGCTCACGGCCATGGCATTGTTCGCCCACCGCATTTATGTCAATCGCCATTTCGTCGACCGAGGCGATTCGGCTTTGGCTTGGCTGATTGTGTTGTGGTCCATTGCTTGGCTGACACCGACTAGCTGGACAGCGGGGCTTCGGATGTGGGGCAGCCTGCTCTTGGCGTGCGCCAGCTTGTCCATGGCCCTGACTGTCCACCGGCAGTCGTCCACCAGTGGCATCCAATTCCGTTCGGGAGCGTTGGCCGCGTTGTCCATCGGACTGAACCCAACCAATTGGGGGCTTTTGGTTGGTTTGGCGATTGTGCAAATCAACTTGCGACCGGGAATTTTCAGGGAATGGGCCATGTTGGTCATTGGGGCCGTGTGGGGAGGAGCGGTGGCCTTCGGTTTGTACCACGTTGCACCGAGCGCTTTCGGAATGGGATCCACCGCATCGGCTTTGCTGTTTGAAGCGAGCAATGGCCTCCATTGGATGGCCCTGGCCTGGGCCGCCTCCGGGGTGGTCGTGCTATTACGCCGGCAGTCATCGCTCAACCTGCGTTCCCAAAATGCCCGACTGAGTGTTTTGACCATTACGTGGTGCATGGCAGTAGGCGCCGCGATGGCCATCATCTCCGAAAGCGGCCCCGCCATCACCGAGCTTCCGCTGTCTCCGACACTCGGCCTAGCCATGGGATTCGCATGCATCGGGCTGGTTCCCGAACGGGAGCGATCGCGTCGCGTACAGCGGCCGTGGCATGACGCCATCTTCTGGGCGCTTGTTGGTACGGTGTTGGTTCTTTTTGTTCAGCAGATGTTGAACTGATTTCCAAACAATCACGACCTTCGTGTCATGAAATTTGGAGTGGTCACTTTTCCCGGTTCCAACTGCGACATGGACATGGTCCACGCCCTGGAACACGACTTGGGTTTTTCCGTTGTTCAATTGTGGCACAAGGACCACGATTTGCAAGGCGCTGACGTCATCGTTTTGCCCGGTGGATTCAGCTACGGTGACTACCTGCGCAGCGGAGCGATTGCGCGTTTTTCACCCATTATGGAATCTGTGGTGGAGCACGCCAACAAAGGCGGACGCGTTTTTGGCGTATGCAACGGCTTCCAAATTCTGTGCGAGACGGGGCTGCTACCCGGGGCCTTGCTGCACAACGAAAGCCGCAAATTCATTTGCAAAAACGTAAACCTCAAGCCCGTCTCACGCGCGGCTTCGGTTTCTAGTGCACTGGATTCAGCCATGCCCATCACCATTCCCATCGCTCACGGCGAAGGCAATTACTTCATCGAAGAGGACGGGCTGAAGGCCCTTCAGGACAACGACCAAGTTTTGTTCCAATACTGCGATGAAACGGGCGCTGTTAATGCTTGGTCCAACCCCAACGGAGCAGTCGCCAACATCGCCGGCGTGGCCAACCGCGAAATGAACGTATTCGGGATGATGCCTCACCCCGAACGAGCAGCAAGTGAAGACTTGGGCAACTCCGATGGCAAGGCCATCTTGGCCGGCTTGGCGGCCCTTGTCGAGGCTTAAGCTCACCACCGCAGCATGGATTGTTGGCAAATGTTGGTCCTTCTCAAGGGGAAGGTGAACATGATTGCCGTTAGATTTGTTTGTACCCCACAGGTGAAATAAGACCCTACTTCCATGAATCACTACCCTGCTGGCCCGCACCTCTCGCGCATCGAGACTCCCTCGGATTTGCGCGAGCACTTCAACATTGAGGATTTACCAGCGGTTTGTGATGAACTTCGCGACTTCATCGTCGACGTCGTTTCAGAAAAGGGAGGGCACTTCGGAGCCAGCTTAGGCGTAGTCGAATTGACGGTGGCGCTGCACTCCGCGTTCAATACACCGGAAGACCAATTGGTTTGGGACGTCGGCCACCAAGCTTACGGTCACAAAATTTTGACCGGACGCCGCGATCGGTTTCATACCAACCGCCAATACGGTGGCCTGAGTGGATTCCCGAAGCGCAGCGAAAG
>CAXREW010000189.1:0-2684 GCA_964229455.1 Flavobacteriaceae bacterium
CGTGTACTTCGCTGCTCGATTTGACCAACCGTTTGAGTGGCGCGATCAACTCACCGAAGTACGGAATGTCGGAATCGGCTCGGCCGGCGAATTGCTTCAAGAAGTGGAATACGTCCCTGTGTTCGCTGCGGATTTTGGAGTGTTGTCCGAGCTCAATGCAGAAGTGGCATTGAGTTTTGTCAGCATCGAAGGAGCACTGGCCAACCTAGAAGCTGAAGCTACCTTTGATTCGTTCGAAGCTTATCGAAATGCTGCAGAAGATTCTTGGGACGAACAGTTGAACAGCATTGCCGTCGAAGGAGGCTCGGAAGCCGAAACGGAGACGTTTTACAGCGCACTTTATCATTGCTTCACAGCACCGAACATCGCCAACGATGTGAATGGAAAGTACCGTGGAACGGACTTGAAGGTCCATCAGTTGGGCGAGAACGAGGGTGATCACTACACTGTCTTTTCCCTTTGGGATACGTTTCGGGCGCTTCACCCATTATTGAATTGGATTGAGCCAGAACGATCAAGGGATTTCATTAGGACCATGCTCCGGATGTACAACGAAGGTGGCCAATTGCCCGTGTGGGAGCTGGCCGGCAATTATACGGGATGCATGATTGGCTACCACAGCGTACCCGTGATCGCAGATGCTGATGCGTGGGGCATTGAAGGTTTTGATGTAAAACGAGCACTGGAAGCCATGGTCCAAGCAGCTGACAGTGCGCACCTCGGCTTGGAACCGTACAGTCAATTGGGAGATATACCACTTAATGAGGCACATGAATCCGTCTCGAAAACATTGGAATACGCTTTCGATGATGCGTGCATTGCCGCATTTGCAGCGAAACATAGCGAGGACCCTCAGCTCACAGAGCGGTATCGGCTGCGGGCATTGAATTACCGAAATCTGTACAACAAACAAAGCGGTTTCTTTCAGCCCAAACGTTCAGCAGCATGGCTCGAGTCATTCGATCCGAAGGAGGTTAATTTCAACTACACCGAGGCAAACGGCTGGCAATACAACTTTTTCGTTCCGCATGATGTCAATGGTCACATGGATCTCCTCGGCGGGGCGCCAGGCTATGCCGCCAAGTTGGAGGACATGTTCACGTCAAGTAGCGAGACGACGGGGCGCAACCAAGCGGATATTACAGGCTTGATTGGCCAGTATGCGCACGGGAACGAACCCAGCCACCACATGGCCTACTTGTACCCATTCGCCGGCATGCACCACCGCACAGCAGAATTGGTTGACAGCATTCGGGGCACCCTGTATACCCCCCTTCCCGATGGCTTATCCGGCAATGAGGATTGCGGCCAAATGAGTGCGTGGTACGTGTGGAGTGCCTTGGGCATGTACCCTGTTACTCCTGGAAGCGATCAACTCATCTTGGGAACGCCTCTGTTTGATCGAGCCATTGTTAGACCAAGAAAGGGACAGGGTGCTGGCGAGGCACTGACCATTATCAAAAATGGTTCTGGTGAATACATCAGAAACGCGCACATCGAAGAGAACGAGCTACCCACACACATCACCAAGGATGAGATGCGCGACGGTGGCACCTTGGTTTTTGAATGCCAAGACCAACCAAGTGATTTTGGAGCGGACGCAGGCGATTGGCCCATCGAACGATGGGACGAAAGTGGATTTATTCCTGTTCCGGTCATCCATGCACCGCGTACCTTCAAAACCACGTGCGCCGTCTCCATTTCGACCGAAAGCAACAATTCCTATCCCACCCAGTATGCGCTTGTATCCTTGGATGGGACAGGAACAGATGCCGCAAGATGGGTGGACTACACGGGGCCATTTGTCGTCAAATCCTCCACAACCATACTCGCCCGCACCATTCAGGGGGACCAGACTTCGAGCCCGGTTCAACATGCACTGAAGCAAGTGAACCATTCGTACACCCTGGAACTCGAAACGCCCTTGAGCAATCAATACGCCGCTGGCGGAGACCAAGCCCTCATCGACGGTATCGAAGGCGGAAATCAATACCAAACAGGAGACTGGCAAGGGTTTTGGGGGACCGACATCGCCGGAACCATCGACTTGAAGCAACCCAAACGAATCAATGAAATCCGCATCGGTGCATTGCGTGACATCCGGCCGTGGATTTTCCTCCCCAAGCGCGTTGCCATCTCTTGCAGCCTGGACGGACAAGAGTGGGTACCATTCGGAGAAGCCGGTCACACCATCGATCAATCCAATGAAACTCCCATTCGACACACCTTCAAAATCAGCGGTCGAGCAACAGCCCGTTACATTCGGTTTGATGTCGCCAACCACGGCTTGTTGCCCGAAGGTCACCTCGGTGCTGGCAACCCGAGTTGGGTGTTTTTGGACGAAATATCCATCTTGAGCAACTGACTATGAGCGAAGACCTATTGCGTGATGGGTTGGCACAAACCACCCTGCATCCACTCGGACTGCGAGCAGCTCAGGCAAAAGGCTCGAGGCTCATACTCGAAGACGGAAGCGAGATCATTGATTTCATTTCTGGAATTGGGGCCAGTTCGTTTGGCCATAGCCATCCGGACATCCTTCGCGCCATCCACGATCAAGTGGACAAGCATTTGCACGTCATGGTGTACGGTGAAATGCGCCAGACCGCTCAGGATTTGGCTGCACATCGTTTGCTCGAGTTGCTTCCTGAAATTTTAGATGCCGCCTACTTTGTCAACTCCGG
>CAXREW010000190.1:0-7380 GCA_964229455.1 Flavobacteriaceae bacterium
TTGCCTGAACCAGCGCTCGCTTTCACCACATGAAACCCCTTCTTCGCAAACTTGACCTCCATTTCTAGCTTATTGTGAGCGCTGTGCAACGTCTGCACAAATTAGACGTTATAACTTGGAGAAACAACGCGACCACGTGATGCCTTTTCGTTCTTCCTTACTCGTTTTTGGCTTGCTCGTTCTTGTCCTTACCGGATGCGACCGATGCAATCCCGAGCCGCCGGTGTCCACGCCTGGAACGGCGCGCATCGACCTGGAATTGACATGGGGAGAGGAAGCGTACGTCCTCGAACAAGTTGCCACCGACCACAACGGCTACCCCGTTCGTTTGGACAACCTGCAGCTTTATTTGGCGCCTGTTGCCTTTCGCAGCAACGGAGAGTGGGTGGAAGGTGCGGATGTGAGCCTGATTGATTTCAGCGTGCACGCCCAGCACATCGAGAGCACGCTTGAGGCTGGCACGTACGATGCCGTGCGCTTCGGCATGGGCCTTCCCCCGGAAATCAACACCGATATCGATCCGGCCTCCTACCCGAACAGCCACCCATTGAGCGTCATCGGCTCTGCTGGCATGTTCTGGACCTGGTCTTCAGGCTACATCTTCGTCAAGTACGAGGGCAAGTTCGCCCTCGAAACCGGCACGCAGTTGCTTGAACCTGTTTCCTATCACTGCGGGACCGACGCCAGCTACCGCAGGGTGACATTGGAATTGTCCGAACCGCTGGTCGTGGCTGCTGAAGAAACCGCGAACCTGATGCTCACGTTGGATGCGGCCAAAGCACTCAACGGTACCAATGACGCCATCGACTTGGCAGTAGATCCGGTCACCCACAACGCACAAGGCGATAGCCTGGGCGGCCGCATGATGGACCTGCTCTTGGACGCGTGGAAAATCAGCGTGGAATGACGGCGGCGGGGCACATGCGACTGGGTTTGTATGCCCTGGCCGTGTTGGCTTTGACCGGTTGCGAACGCTGCCAGGATGACTTGCCATGTGACACCCCAGATTGCGCACCTGCAGCCACGCCGTATACCCTCGAGATTCCGCCATTTTTTCCGCCGATGGACATCCCTGAGGACAACCCGCTCACAGTGGAAGGCATCGAATTGGGACGGATGCTGTTTTGGGAAAAGGAATTGTCTGCTGACGGCACTATGAGCTGCGGCTCGTGCCACCTCCCATCGGCCGGGTTCTCGGACCCCAACCCCTACAGCACGGGCATTACCGGTGCCCAGGGCTTCCGCAATGCCATGGCCATCATCAACATTGGCTGGTCGCCCACTTTTTTTTGGGACGGACGCGCCGTCACGCTCGAAGAGCAAATTCTTGAACCGGTCTCTCACCCCGATGAAATGGCGCTGCCATGGAGTGAGGCGGTTGAGCGTCTGCAAAATTCAGAGGACTACGCTGCACGATTCGCCGTGGCCTTCGGCGATGACGTGATCACGCCAGAACGCACCACGCAAGCCATCGCCCAGTTCTTGCGTACCATGGTGTCAGCAGACTCCAAATTCGATCGGTGGCGACGTGGCGAGACGTTTTTGTCGGACGCGGAATTTGCTGGGTACGAGATTTTCCTCCGTGAAGGTGGCGATCCGGAAACCACCCCGGGCGGTGAATTCGGGGGCGATTGTTTCCATTGCCACGGAGAAGCCGGGCTTCAGTTCAGCGATTATTTGTTTCGCAACAACGGCCTGGATAGCACCTTTGCTGCTGACCCTGGTCACGCCGCTGTTACAGGCAATCCGCTGGATTCGGGCAAATTCAAAACACCCACGCTACGCAACATTGCACTTACAGGACCCTACATGCACGACGGTCGTTTCCAAACTCTGGAGGAAGTCATTGAACACTACAACTCCGGCGGGGTCCCCTCCACCACTGTGGATCCTTTTATGAAGTACACGACAGGTGGATTGCAACTGAGCACCGTCCAACAAGCGCAGCTGATTGCCTTTTTGCACACCTTGACCGATACGTCCTTCACGTCCAACCCGGCATTCCGAGACCCGCATTGAAGGACGAATACAAACGGCAACTGCTCTGGTCAGCGCGCAACCGCAAGGGCATTCAACGCCTGTTCGCAGGGTGGCGGCGCAAGCCTCCGCGTAACTTAGACGCTCAGTTTCACAGTGGACACGAAGCGGCATTCAACCGCATCGACTGCTTGGCCTGTGCCAACTGCTGCAAAACCACCAGCCCCATTTTCAAGGAACGCGACATTGTCCGCATCGCCAAGCACCTCGGGATGAAGGTGGCCGATTTCTCGAGCCGCTACCTGCGCCGAGACGAAGACGGCGATTGGATTTTGCAAACGGCCCCGTGCCCATTCCTCGAGGCGGAGACCAACGCCTGCACGATTTACAGCGAACGACCGCAAGCCTGCCGGGAATTTCCGCACACCGATCGCAAAAACATGCGGGATATCTTGGGCATCACCGAGCAGAATGCACACCTGTGCCCGGCCGTTTCCTCAGTCGTTCAATCCATCCTCGACGAGGTAAAGGACTGATAAATAAGCATCCCGAAGTGCAACCTCTGCGGAAAACTCCCGTAAAAGCCGGGTATGATCCGCTTATATATCATATCCATTGCATTGTTTTTGGGTGCGTTTGCGCCCAATTCCCTCTTCGCTCAATGTCAGGAAGTCATTGATAACGAAGGAATTGCAACATCCAATCCCACGTGGTACAACTGCAGTGCCGCTGACGCTCCGTTGAGCATCGAGACGTCCACCTCATGGACGGACTTGGTGATTGATTGGGGTGACGGCAGCGCCACCGAAGCAATCGGTGCGTTCAATCCCGGCGATGCGCCGGTCACGCACACGTACGCCGGTGACGCTTCGAGCTACACGGTGACGTTGGCTGAAGCCGACGGATCGTGCAGCATCGAAGGGCACTACTTCGCCAGCGCACCGATCAGCGACTTTTGGAGCAGCGAAGTGAGCGTCTGCGAGGGCACTTCGGTTCAGTTCCACCAAGAAGCGACCGGCGTGCAATACGCTTGGAACTTTGGTGTGAACCCCAACTTTTTGAATACCTCCACCGGTCACGTGAGCTTTACGTTCTCCAACCCTGGAGATTACACCGTTCAGAGTGTGATCCAATTCCCAGGCACGAACGGTGCATGTGCGGATACTTCAAGCATTGACATCACGGTGTTGCCTCGTCCCGAGGTCACCATGAACCTCTCGGCCAATGAAGGATGCGGCGAGCTGACTGTCTCTGGTGACGTGAGTGCCCCCAACTCTTACTTATACGTTTGGTCCTTCATGCCCGCACCTTCCTTCCAGGTGGGCACGCAGCTTGACCCCATCACGTTCAATACACCTGGTAACCATCCCATTTCGGTGGCGGTTACTGGCGTCAATGGATGTCAATCCACTGCCCAGCAGTTTGTGACGATTCACCCTCAGCCAGAGGCGGATTTCGCCTTTGACGGTGCGTGCTTCGGTGAGACGACCTCTTTTTCAGATGAATCCATTGCGGGCATCAATACGAATATTACTGGTTGGTACTGGCAGTTTGGTGACGGCGGCGTGAGCTACGAATCCAACCCAACGCACGACTACGCTTTCACTGGCAACTACAACGTTAGCTTGACGGTAACCACTCCCGAGTGCACAGCTTCGACTTCTCAGTTTGTGGGCATCAACCCCAACCCAACCGTTGAGGCCCAAGCGGACATCTTGAGCGGATGCTCACCGTTGGAGGTGGCTTTTAATGCCGACGCCTCTTTGGCTTCTACCTTCGAGTGGGAGATTGACGGAAATGCCTTGAATGGAGAGTCGATCAACGCAACGCTCGAATCGGCCATCGGTGACGCCACGGCGCACACCGCAACGGTCACGGTGACTTCAGCCATGGGTTGCTCAGCAACCGATGAAATCACCGTGGATGTGTTCCCACGCGCCGTTGCCCAAATTGACCCTGCCGCGAATGCCGGATGTGCCCCTTACACCTTGCCCATTGCCAACCTTTCAGAAGGTGCAATCGCATACGAGTGGTACGCCAACGGCAACTTCGTCACGTCCAGCGCAGACTGGGACGGCACGTTGGAGAACATCAACAACGCGATTGAAAGCCATACGGTTGAGTTGGTTGCTCACTCCTTGCAAGGATGCAACGACACCACGTCAACCATCATCCAGGTTTACCCTGAAGCTGACTTCACGTTTGACCTTCCGAACGACACTGCATGCTCTCCGTTGGAGTTGACCATGCCCGTGATGGACGGTGTAAACTCATTCACTTGGAACTTCGGTGGTGGCAACACTTCGGAAGAACAAGCTCCAAGCATCGTATTGGAAAACACCAACGGCGGTCTGATGGGCACTTCCATCACCTTCACCGGCGTTTCAGTCTTCGGATGTGTCGATTCGCACACCGAGACGGTTTACGTGCGCCCCCAACCCGTTGCTGAGTTCAGTGCGGATGCTTTGGAAGGATGCGAGCCATTGGCTGCCAACTTCGAAAACATCTCCAGCGATGCAGATTCGTACGTGTGGGACTTTGGGAACGGCATCACCGATGACGGCCCAACGGCTTCACAAGCATTCTACACGGACGGTACCGTACAGACCTACGACATCACGTTGACGGCGTACGACGACCTCGGCTGCACAGACACGGATACGTTGACTGTAACGGTCTTCCCTGCTGCTGATTTCACGTTGGATCTCGGCGTGGAAACCGCTTGTTCTCCGCTCGAAATGACCTTACCGGTGATCGAAGGCACTCAAAACGTAGCCTGGGACTTCGGCGACGGCACGACTTCGAATGAAGCCACTCCCGATCACGCTTGGGAAAACACAACTGGTGGCCTCGACAACTACATCGTCAGTGTGACCGCCGAAACCGAGCACGGCTGTGCTGGATTGGCAGTGGACCTCATCACCGTGAAGCCTCAGCCAACAGCCGGTTTCAATGCGGACGCGTTAAGCGGTTGCGAGCCATTGGCTTCTACGTTCACGAGCACGAGCAGCGAAGGCACCGCTTTGAGCTGGGACTTCGGTGACGGCAGCAGCGCAACGGGATCCGATGCCAGCCACACCTTCGATGGAATTGACGCGAACACCGCATTTGAAGTGACCTTGACGGCCACCCACCCGTTGGGTTGTGCAGACATCGCCACAGCGACGGTGGACGTCTTTGCCGCTGCGGAATACACCTTGAACTTGACCAGCGATTCTGTCTGCTCACCTTTGGAGTTGACCATGCCCGCCTTGGAAGGCGCGCAGAACTTCACTTGGAACTTCGGCGACGGCACCACGTCCAACGAAGCAACGCCCACGCACACATGGTTCAACGCTTCAACGGGCTTGATGACCGCTACCGTGACCTTGGAAGCGGAGACTGCTGATGGATGTGCCGGTACGTCGCAGGCGACCGTCAACATCAAGCCCCAGCCCGTGGCCAACTTCATGGTGGCCAACGACGAGGGATGCGATCCATTGGTCAGCCAATTCAACAACTACAGTGTACTCGCTGATTCGTACGACTGGGATTTCGGGGACGGCACCACCGGCCACGAAGAGCACCCCACGCACGCATTTGCTGCGGACGGTTCAACCACCACATTCGAGGTGACCTTGACGGCACACGATGACTTGGGTTGTTCAGACGTCACCACACGAGAAGTGACGGTGCACCCTGCGGCCGCCTTCAGCTTGAACTTGGCTTCAGATACCGTTTGCTCGCCTTTGCAATTGACCTTGCCTGAAATCCCCGGTGCAGAGAACTTGACCTGGAACTTCGGGGACGGCACCACTAGTGCTGGCCAATCCCCAACCCACACATGGGTAAACACGGGGGAAGACCTGATGGAAGCCACCGTTTCTTTCGAAGCCGCTACGGCCAATGGTTGCGTGGGTTCAGGATCGGCGACGGTTTACATCAAGCCCCAACCAACCGCAGACTTCACGGCCTCTGTTGAAAGCGGATGCGCCCCATTGAATGTCGCATTCAGCAACATGAGCACCCAGGCCGATGCATTCGCTTGGGACTTCGGAAATGGCGCTTCAGCAATGACGCCTAATGCGGCCACCGCCTTTGATGCGGACGGCATCGAAACGACCTACACGGTTACGTTGACTGCCATGGACGACTTGGGTTGCACCAGCACCACAACGCGAGAAATCACCGCATTCCCCGCTGCCGACTTTGCCTTGGCATTGCCTACTGATAGCGTTTGCTCGCCACTCGAATTGACGATGCCTGTCCTTGACGGCGCACAAGCGATTACTTGGAACTTCGGCGACGGCACAACAGCAACCGGTCAGGCACCCACACACACGTGGGAAAACACCACCGGTGAATTGATGACGGCTACCGTTTCATTCTCTGCGGAGACCGAGAACGGTTGCGCAGGAACGGCCGCTGCAGAGGTGAACGTGAAGCCTCAGCCCGAAGCCAACTTCACGGCCGATGTTGTGGCAGGATGCGAACCGATGGTGAGCACGTTTACCAATGCGAGCACCAACGGCGACCTGTATATCTGGAACTTCGGCGACGTGATGTTGCCCGGTTTGGTCGACAACAACGCGACCGTTCAGCACACGTTCTCCGCTGAAGCTGCCGATGCGCCTTCCGTCTACAACGTGACGTTGCTCGCGATCGATGACCTGGGCTGCAGCGATGAGCGCACGCTCACTGTTGAGGTGAACCCCGCACCGGCCTTTGAATTGGCCTTGGACGCAAACGAAGCGTGCTCGCCATTGGCCTTGACCATGCCCAACATGGATGACGCAACGACGACATACTGGGATTTTGGTGATGGATCATTCTCCAACGAAGCCACACCCACTCACTTCTGGACGAACAATACCGACGAATTGGTGGACCACACCATTTCGTTCCAAGGCACGAATGCCTTCGGATGCGAAGGCACAGCCACAGCGAGCGTGAGCGTTAAGCCCCAGCCGCAAGCGATCTTCTCAACGGATGAAGAAATGGGATGTGCTCCCTTCACCATTGACATTTCCAACGAAAGCCAATCAGCAGATGCCTACGACTGGAACTACGGCAACGGCGATGCCTTGCAAATGGATACCCAAGACGCACATGCTTACACGTATGCCGGTGCCGATGTACCTACTGACTACACGCTGACCCTCACTGCTACGCACGCGCTGGGTTGTGTGGACACGGTGACCAAGACCGTTACGGTTTTGCCAGAGGTCAATGCTGCTTGGGCAGGTGAAACGGTTGGATGTGCTCCCTTTGAGACTGTGATTGAATACACGGGTACGGAGGCGTCAAGCGTCGCATGGACGATCGACGGCGCAGCCGCAGCCACTGGCAACGCAGCAACCTTCGCTCTTGAAGGAGCCGCGGGCAGCGCAACCGCACACACCATCGAAATCGAAGCCATTTCCG
>CAXREW010000191.1:0-2804 GCA_964229455.1 Flavobacteriaceae bacterium
CTTCGCCAAGGCGATTGATGAGCAAACTGCGGCTGCTTGTCGTGCCTTGGTCGAGGGCCAAAATGTAATCGGACGGCATGGGCTGAGGTTTGGACCAAGTTAGCAAGGATTGGATGCCCGAAAGAAAAAGCGTCTGTCAGAAGCCTGCCTCGTGATGCGAAGCGCATCTGGTGAGGATCACCAGGAAAACAACGACTCAATGAAATCCCCGCAGGTTGCATTCACTTCCGGTACGGATCGATGTCCCGTCGCCACACCGTTGGACGTAGCGCGGGCATGTTGATAATTTCGTCCCAGGTCATGCGAAGGTCTACGCCTTGTGCTTTTCTTGGATGCAACAAAACCCATATTTCATGAAAAAGCGACTTCTCGGAACCCTGTTTGGGTTCCTGGCATTGTTTGGATTCGGTGCCATTTATTACGGCATTTTGACTGCCGATGCGGCGGCGGATATGATGGCCGCCTATGAGAGTTGCCTGCACGCGCCCGACATGGGGCTTATCGTGTTGGGCAACATTCTTGCTGCGTATTTGCTTGTCTACTTGTTTGACAAAATGGATGTGAACAACGCCAAAAGCGGTGCTTACCAAGGCGCAATGATCATGGCCATTGTCTTCGGCCTTTTTCAAGCTTTCGCGTTGGCCCAATACAGTTTTTACGACGCATCCTTCGCCATGACGGAATGGGTCATCGGAATCGTCCACGGCGTCCTGGGCGGGGCTGCCATCGGTGCGTATAACTCAAAATTGGCCTGATCTTTTTGGACCCCAACGAACAGGCCGCCTCGAGCGGCCTGTTCTTTTTTAGCTTCACCTTCCATGCGACCTATCCTTCCAGCACTTGCTTTGCTCACGTTGCTCGCTTGCCAGCTGAACAGTGGCCTTCTGAGCGAAACCTCCTTAATCACCTGTCCTCATTGCCAGCACAAAGAAACGGAGGTGCTACCTACGGAATATTGTGTCATTGCCTATGACTGCAAAAAGTGCGGCATCACATTGCACCCGGAAGGAGACGATTGTTGTGTGTTTTGTACGCACGGCACCCACAAATGCCCCTCGAAGCAATAAACCTCCCGACTAGTTTTCAGGCAACCCCTTTGCCCGCTTAATGAGTGCCCGCATCATGTCCTCCGCCTTGGTATCAGGCGGTCCACCTTGAGCTTGCTCGAACCCGTAAGGCGCGTCGGTTCCGCGGTCTTCCAAGTTGAACCGAAAGATGTAATCGTCAGGGTCGTTGCCTTTGCCGGAAAACGTGCCGAACCGCAAGTCGTTGAGCTGCAGTTGGCCATTGTCGCGACGCACGGCGTTGAAATAGCCTGCGCTGAACCACCGGAGTACGTCGAGTGTCTCGTCGGTGTCCAGGTTGTGCAGCAGTTCGTAGCCTTTGGGGATGGCGTGGAAGCTCGCGGGCACCTCATCGTAGATGGAGTACTGTGCCAGGAGATACTCGTCACCGGCATCGACCACAGCGTTCCAAAGGACGTTGTTGAAGATGGTTGGCGTAATGAACAGCGACTCGTAGTTGATGCGTTGATCCGCCAACGCCTGCTCCAATGTGGATTCCACACGGGCGTGGTTGGCCACCGTCAAGGCGAGGTATAAGGAGCTCAAGGCAATGCCCGTGCTGTTCCACCAGCGGCGGCGGTTGTCTTCCCGAGCGAAGCCGGCAGCAACCAACAAGCATATCAGAAACGGCAGGGTGTAGATAGGATCCACCACCGAAATGGTGCCCCAAGCCACGCGCATGTCACTGAATGGCGCAAACACCTGAGTCCCGTACGTGGTGAAGCAGTCGAGCAAGATGTGGGTCAAGAAACCCCAGAAAAAGAGCTGAACCCAGCCCTTGAAATCGGTAGCCGGCTGCTCCCAGGAACCGTTGAAGTAGCGGCGCTGGCCGTGCCGCCAGAACACCCATCCCGCCAGTGGGACGTACAACACCACCGGCCAAAACCCACCCGGTAAGAAAATCTGGGTCAGAAAATTCACCACAAATCCAAGGACAACGACCGCAAACGCCTTGGCCGTCATGGCAATATTCGCGTGGTGTGGACTGCGGTACAGCCGGTCGGTCGCCCATCCGAAAAACAGGGACCCCAACACGGTGGCCGTGAGGGAATGGCTGATGCCGCGGTGAAAGGCCAAGTTATCCAATTCGCTCAAGAAGAACTGACCGAGGACATCCATGTCAGGCAAGGTGCCTGCGACAGCGCCCCAGACCATGGCACGGTTGCCCAACTTCTTCCCCAACACTACCTCTCCAACGGCAGCCCCCAGCACGATTTGCGTCAACGAGTCCATGGCGCAAAGGTCGTGCTACGCTCTTACTTAATGGCAAACTCCACCAACAACTCGTTGAACAAGTCCTCCGTTTTCAGCGGAGCACTAATTTTTAAAGCTTCTGCCGCAGGCACCTCATCCTGCCAATGGATATGCCATCCTCCCCGGTTGTACTCCAAGGCGGTGCAGTTCTCCACCCAGTCGCCGCTGTTGAGGTACAGCACCTGTCCCCCATCGCGCTGAATGAGGCGTTTGGAGGGTTGATGGATGTGTCCGCATACCACATAGTCGTATCCGTCACGTATGGCAATCTTCGCGGCCGTCTCTTCAAAATTATTGATGAACTTGACCGCGGACTTGACACTTTCCTTGACGCGTTTGGACAACGAGATGTGGCCCTTGCCCAAGGCCAACGAAATCCGATTCATGCGGTGATTGAGCCAAATCAATGCGTCGTATCCTTTGCTTCCGAGTAAGGTTAACCACTTTGAGTGTTGCATGGTCACGTCGAAGACATCGCCGTGGAAG
>CAXREW010000192.1:0-2686 GCA_964229455.1 Flavobacteriaceae bacterium
TCGAACTTCGAGCCAACGGTCCGCAGTTGCGATCCTTACCACCCAAGCAACCCATTGCCCTGGTTCATCACGCTCATGGCGATGCCTGCCGAGCCCACATTGAGGAAAGGCTTTCGTTCGGTTTGCATCCTTACCGCATGAGCCCCAGTGGCATCACCGTATTGCTCCTCAACGATACGACCCTGATGTACCGTTATGAATGAATGGGTCGGGCTCCTAGCGGCCTGTTCGGTGGCCTACATTGCCCATGCGACGGCATTGACCCAAGCGGTCCTTCGGGTCATGCGAATTAGCGACACCAGCGTCGAGCCCGGCACGGTCAGTGTGGTGGTTTGCATCAAAGACGACGCCGAGCTTTGGCCGGAATGGTGGGCGGCGATGAAGGGTCAGCAGTGGCCAGATGGTAGCGAGGTCATCGCCATTGACGACGGCTCGAACGACCACTTGCCTAGGCTGTTAGAGCAGGCGGCACTGGAGCAAGTCCACTTCACATTTGCCCACTACCGGTTGGACGGGACCTCCCCCGGAAAGCGCGATGCCTTGCGATACGGCGTCGAACAAGCCACCGGAGAATGGTTGTTGTTCACGGATGTGGATTGCCGGCCGGCTGGCCCTAACTGGGCTTCGGAAATGACCGCCGGCCATTCCGAACACGTGGCCGCAGTGTTGGGTGTGAGCTGGCCTCAAGCTGAGCCTTCCGCTACGTGGCTTTCTCGTGTGCAGGCGTTGGACGCGCTGTACATCATGCGCTCGTATGTGGGATGGGCAGAGCGGGGCAAACCGTATATGGGGGTTGGCCGAAACCTGGCCATTCGCCGATCGGCATTTCCTGGTTTTTCCATCGGAGCTGCGACCGCTTCGGGCGACGACGACATGCTGATTCAAGTGCTCGCCAGCGCGCCTGACGTGCGCATCGCAGTCACTGCACACCGGGCTGCGCACTCGGATGCGGCCATGCCGGCTAAGTGGTCGGATTGGTTTGCGCAGAAGCGCCGGCATTGGACCACAGCACCGCATTATAAAGCCGCTGACCAGTGGCGATTGGCCGTGCCGAAGGCATTGCGCACAGGTGCGTTGTTAGCTGCGGTTTTGGCAGTGGTTGTTCACAATTCGCTATGGATTACAGGTGGGCTGTTGGGGGCCATGTGGTTGGGTGAGCTGCTTAACTTTCGGTCCATCACCAAAGCCTATCAAGCCCCTGATTCTTGGCGAAACCGGGGCGGTTTGCTTCCTATCTGGTCGGCGTGGAGCGCATGGGTCGCTCTGTCGTTGATGTGGAAACGGCAAAACAAACGTCAATGGTAGCTGGGGTGGTGAAGCAAAACAAAGCCCGAATACCACCATGGACGTCAATCCCAATCTCTCCGACAAAGCCCGTTATGACTACGCGCTGGTGTTGCGTGTGACCAAGGAAAACGACCAACGGGCGTTCGGTGAGTTGATGGAGCGCTACCGCGATTCCATTTTTCACATGATCAATAAAATGGTATTCAGCTCCGACGATGCCGAAGACCTGACCATGGAGACCTTCACCAAGGCTTTCAACCGGTTGCATCAATACACGCCGGCGTTTGCATTCTCGACGTGGTTGTTCAAAATCGGTTCGAACCACACCATTGACTTCATCCGCAAGAAGCGTATCAACGCGCTGTCGCTGGACCAAGGATTCCGTAACGAGGACGGTGAAGCCATGGAGATTCACATCGCAGACGACAAGCTGGACCCCATCCAAACCCTCGAAAAAAAGGAGCGCATCGAGTTGCTTCGTGACGTGGTGAGCAAGATGAAGCCCAAGTACCGTGAGTTGGTCGAGTTGCGCTACTTCGAAGAGAAGAGCTACGACGAAATCGCGGAGGAGCTGGACCGGTCCCTTGGAACGGTGAAGGCGCAGCTACACCGGGCGCGCGAGGCTCTGGAGGCGATGTTGGGGCAGGTGCGCGAAACCATCTGAGCGTGGACTACCGAGCCTTTATTCCAGAGTTGTCCGATGAGGCGGTGGAACAACTGGGCAAATTGAAAGGCCTCTACACCGAGTGGAACGCGGCCATCAATGTGATTTCTCGAAAAGACATGGATGCGTTTGACGAGCGCCACGTCTTGCACAGCTTGGCGCTTGTGAAAGCGATGAAGTTTGCGCCGGGCAGCGATGTGCTCGATGTGGGAACCGGTGGAGGATTCCCCGGCATTCCCTTAGCCATTGTGTACCCGGAAGTGAATTTCGTCTTGTGTGACAGCATCGGTAAAAAGATGAAGGTGGTCCGGGCCGTGGTCCAAGCCCTCGGGTTGACCAATGTCACCGTTCACCACGGACGAGCCGAGGACATCAAGGGCCAATTCGATTTTGTGGTGAGCCGAGCGGTGACGCGCATGAACCGGTTCATTCCGTGGGTGCGTGGGAAAATCAAGAAGCAATCCATCAACCCTTGGCCCAATGGCATTCTCGCATTGAAAGGGGGTGATTTGAGCGAAGAGCTGGCGGAGGTGGATTACCCGACGGAGCGGTTGCCCATTTCAGAATGGCTCGATCAACCGTTTTTCGAGACCAAGCAGGTGGTGTACGTCAAGCTCCAGTGATACGCTCGGGATACGGCCCAAAACGAAAGAAGGAGGATCCCATTGGACCCCCCTTCAATAACCTGCAAGAAATTGAAACCAACACAGTATTCTCAGACCGTGTCTACAACAA
>CAXREW010000193.1:0-3102 GCA_964229455.1 Flavobacteriaceae bacterium
CGTTGCTCGAGGTCGATCCGACCATGGCGATGGCTCACGTGGGCCAATTGTGGCGCGCTTGGTTCCAGGGCGACGGTGATGCCTGGAACGCGAATGTGAAGGCGGCTGTGGATAAAGCCACGGACCCAGCGACCAAGCATTACTTGATGTCGCACTCCGAAGACTATGGAGACCAAGTTGAAAATGCACGCATCGCACACAACCTCGCCCCGGACTCGCCCCTCAATCAAGTGAACCTCGCTTGGCAATTGATGGGAGACGATGATGTAGCGGCGCGAATGTTGTTGGAGCGGGCAACAGAACGCTGGAGTTCACTGGGAGGTCCGCACAACCTGCTCGGCTACATGAACATGCGCCAAGGTGACATGGAGGCGGCCGAAAGGTGCTTCAAGATGTACGTTCGCCTGGCACCTGAAGTGGCCAATGCCCACGACAGCATGGGCGACTTCTACGCGAAGCAAGGTGACAACGAGAATGCCCGCGCGTGTTATGAGAAAGCCTTGGAGTTGGACCCTTCCTTCTCGGGCTCTCAAAAGAAACTTGACGAGCTTGAATCCTGATCAGCGATTTTCTCGAAATGAAAAACCCCGGACGATCCGGGGTTTTTTTATGCGGTTGAGCAAGGGCCCGAGCTGAAATCAGTTCGCTTTCAGCGCTCGGTCTTTGGCCAATGCCGCGACAGTGTAATCCGGCTTGATTCGAAGTGCCTCCGAATAATCTGAAATGGCACCGGAACGGTCGCCCAAGCTTTCGCGAGCCAACCCACGATTGAAAAACGCTTGGTGGTAGTAGGGCAGTCGCTTGATCGCTTCGGTAAACCAATACGCAGCGCTGTCGTACTGGGCATAGTACTCCAAATGGATGTAGCCTTGGTTGAAGGAAGCCGTCGCATTGGTGGAGTCGAGCACTAAAATGACGCGGTACATTTCCAAGGCTTCGTCCAAGCGCTGTTCTTCCTGCAGGAAGATCGCCAAATTGTACTTGGCCTCCACCGACATTGGGCGCAATTCAATGGCCGAACGGTAGAATTCCTCAGCAACGGGATCGCCGAGTTCAGCAAGGAAAATGCCCAGTGAAATGAAGCCGTCGAAGAAGGAAGGATTGACTTCAATGGACGTTTGGAAGGAGCTGATTGCTTTTTCGGTATCGCCGTTGGCGGCATAGATTTTCCCCTTCATCCAGTAGGCCTCGTGGAGCTGGTCGTTGATCCGAAGCGCTTGGTTCAGGTCGTCGAAGGCCCGTTCAAATTGATTTAAATGGATGTTGAATTCGGCTCGACGCATCAAGCAAGGCGTGCTTTCGGGGGCGAACCGAATGCAGGCATTGAGTTCTTCGAGGCACGCCTCCATATTCTGCATGCGATAAAGCATATCAGCGCGGTTCTCCCAAGCCGGAGCGAAGGTGGAGTCAGCCTTCAACGCCAAGCCCCAATCTTCGAAAGCGCCTTGTGGATTGCCTTGACTCGCTTGGTATTGAGCGCGGGCGTGGTACGGTTCGGGTGAGTTGGGGGCTTGCAAGATGGCGGCTTCGAGGGAATCGACTCGGGAGGACACCGAAACGCCGGTTTGCTCCGGACCGCCTTCGCCGCACGAAGCAAATGCTGCGCAAAGCAAAACCAGGGCCCCGAATCTGAGAGCCCTGGTTGTTGCGCAGTTTCGAAAAGGTCGAACCATGCTAATGCTAACCGGTTTAAACCGCTTCAACGGCTTCAACAGGTTCGACGGCGGACTTCGGAGCCGGCGCCATGGCTTCTTTGATTTTGGTTTCGAGTTCCTCCATCAATTCGGGATTGTCCTCAATGAGCGCGCGCACAGCGTCACGGCCTTGACCCAACTTCGTATCACCGTAGCTGAACCACGAGCCGGACTTGTTGATGATGTTCATTTCCACGCCGAGGTCAATGATCTCGCCGGATTTGGAAATGCCTTGTCCGTAAAGGATGTCGAATTCTGCCCGTCGGAAGGGCGGCGCCACTTTGTTCTTGACGATTTTCACCTTGGTGCGGTTGCCCATGACTTTGTCTCCGTCCTTGATTTGGGTGGAGCGGCGAATGTCGAGGCGGACGGACGAGTAGAATTTCAAGGCGTTTCCACCGGTTGTGGTCTCGGGATTGCCGAACATGATACCGATTTTCTCGCGCAACTGGTTGATGAAGATGCAGCAGCAGCCTGTTTTGCTGATGGAGCCGGTCAGCTTGCGCAGGGCCTTTGACATCAGACGTGCTTGGAGGCCGACGGAAGAGTCGGACATTTCACCTTCTATTTCGGCACGGGGTGTGAGAGCGGCGACCGAGTCAATTACGATCAAGTCGATGGCCCCGGAGCGAATCAAGTTGTCGGCGATTTCCAAGCCTTGCTCACCGTTGTCCGGTTGGCTGATCAGCAGGTTTTCAGTGTCGACACCGCGGTTCTCTGCGTAATACTTGTCAAACGCGTGCTCCGCGTCGATGACGGCGCAGATTCCGCCTTGTTTTTGTGCTTGCGCGATGGCGTGGATGGGGAGGGTCGTCTTACCTGAGCTTTCCGGGCCGTAGATTTCGACCACACGTCCCTTTGGGTAGCCTTGAATGCCCAACGCCAGATCCAGCGTTAGGGATCCGGATGGGATGGCTTCGACTTTTTCGACGGCCTCGTCGCCGAGCTTCATAACAGTTCCCTTGCCGTAGGTCTTGTCCATGCGGTCCAAGGTCAACTGGAGTGCTTTGAGTTTTTGTGCTTCTGCAGACATTTTTTCGTGTTTTGAGCGAAGGTATCCTACCTACATCGTAATGAACTTACGGAGTGGGGTGTTTTTTGTCAACGACGTACCCACGTTTGCCGTTGGGCTTGGTTTACAGGCCGAATCCCGCAAGGACTTCAGCGGCGTGGTCCTTGGTCTTCGGTTTCAAAATGACCGAAGCGATGGAGCCGTTTTCATCGATCAGGAAGGTCGTGCGGTGCGTGCCGTCGTATTCCTTTCCCATGAATTTTTTGAGTCCCCACACCCCGAATGCTTTGTGAAGGCTGAGGTCTTCATCGCATGCTAAGTCAAAAGCAATGTCGTACTTCTCGATGAACTTCAGGTGCTTCGCAGCGGGATCGGGGCTCACGCCGAGCACTTCGA
>CAXREW010000194.1:0-2123 GCA_964229455.1 Flavobacteriaceae bacterium
CCCCGGATGGCAACAAGCACTGGATTGAAATTGATGGCTTGGAAGCCGGGACCGAATACCGTTTCCATTACCACATCATGCCCGACGACATGCGCGTGGCAGATCCCTACACGGAATTGGTCAATGCCTGCCACGAGCGCGGCATTGCTGTGCTACTCGACGTGGTACTCAACCATGCCGATTACCCCAACCCGTTCTTGAAAATGTACTGGAACGCTTCGTCATTCCAACCTGCGGCGAACAACCCTTGGTTCAACGAGGTGTCACCGAGCCCGGAAACGTGGTTCTTCGATTGGAACCACGACAGCCCCGCCACGAAGTACTTCATGAAACGGGCATTGAAGTACTGGGTAGACGAATACCACATCGACGGGTATCGCCTCGACTTTTCTAAGGGTATGACCCAAACGCCTGGCAACGTATGGGGCTACGACCAAGCCCGCATCAATTTGCTCAACGAGTACGCCAACCACCTCTGGCAAGATGAGTCCGACATTTACATGATTTTGGAACACTGGGTGGATCTATCCGAAAACCAAACCTTGGTCAACGACGGATTCATGGTGTGGGCAAATGTGACGCATGATTACAATGAAGCGTCCATGGGCTACCCATCGGATTTTGGATGGGCGAGCTACCAAAACCAAAGCATGTCCAACTCCGGAGTCATCTCCTACCCAGAGAGCCACGACGAAGAGCGGTTGATGTTCAAGGCCCTTCAATACGGCAACGGCGAGGGGTCGTACCAAGTCACCGACCTCAACACAGCCTTGGCGCGCCAGGAAGCGATTCAATGCTTTAACATTCTATTACCCGGACCTAAAATGCTCTGGCAATTCGAAGAACTGGGTTACGATTACAGCATCAACACGTGCAGCGATGGTGTGACCATCAGCGAAAACTGCCGAACAGAAGCCAAGCCGGTACGTTGGGATTACCGAGACAACCCCAACCGGTACCGCATCCACGAAGTCATTGCCGGCCTGTGCCAACTCAAAATGGACTACCCCGACCCCTTCCAAGGCACCAATTACAACTGGGATGTGGGAGGCTATGGAAAGCGCCTGCACCTCAATGGCAGCAACATGGACGCCGTAGTGGTCGCCAATTTCCGTGTCAGTGAGCTCAGCATGATTCCCGGATTCCAGCACACAGGAACCTGGTACAACTACTTCACGGGCGAAGCCATCGAGGTGACCGATGTCAGTGCATTTATGTCATTCGCACCAGGCGAATACCACGTGTACGTCGATCAACCAGTGAATTTCCCTTCTGCTATCTCTAAGCCCACCGTCATTAAGTCCAATGCTGTAGCGTATCCAAATCCTACGGCGGGGACCTTTGCCATTGAATTCCCCGAGCAGGTGGACCTAAATTCTCTGCAAATCTTTGACCTGAACGGCCGAGAAGTAACCGCTGGAATCTCTGCCACGGTACAGCACCAAGGGAACGTTATACAATTCGTTAACAACACCTTATCAGAAGGTGTGTACACCGTACGGGTGCTTTCAGAAAAGCAACAATTCAATGCCCGCGTGGTGCTTTCCAACATCCGTTGACAAGTCGCAAGACACTTCGTGTTGAAAATACACCTACTAGACCTTACCTTCGACCCACTAAATCATTTCTGATGACCAAATTCACCCTTACGCTGATCGCCACCTTTGGCATGTATTGCGCACTGCAAGCGCAATCCTTGCGAGGTACGATCTCTGATGCCCAAGGCAATCCACTGCCTGGAGCGTCGGTTGTTGCAGACGGCACCAATGGGCAATTCACTGACGCCGATGGGGCGTATGTTTTGAGCCTATCTCCCGGCGCCCATACTGTCCAATTCTCCTACATTGGCTACATCAGCCAGACGAAGGAGGTGACCATGGGAACAGAAGACATGGTCCTCAACGTTTCCCTCGCCGACGACGCGGTTTTGATTGAAGACGTTGTCGTGGTGGGTTACGGCGTTCAACGCAAGAAGGAGGTCACAGGCAGCATCGTCAAGGTCGATTCGAAGCAAATCACGGGGGTGCAAACCCCGTCGTTTGAAGCGGCGCTCCCAGGACAAGCAGCAGGCGGTCAGGTCCGCCAATCTTCAGGCGGGGCCGGTGCACCATCCCTGATCCGCG
>CAXREW010000195.1:0-4732 GCA_964229455.1 Flavobacteriaceae bacterium
GGCGTCGGCAAAATCCACGTTGGTCGCTGCGACCACGCGCACATCGGTCTTCTGCACTTTCGAAGAACCGACGCGGATGAATTCGCCGGTTTCCAAAACTCGCAACAAGCGAACTTGCGTGGTCAAGGGCAATTCTGCGACCTCATCCAGAAAAATAGTTCCACCGTTGGCCTCTTCGAAATAGCCCTTCCGGGATTCGGTGGCGCCGGTAAATGCACCCTTTTCATGGCCGAACAATTCGCTGTCGATGGTGCCTTCTGGAATGGCCCCGCAGTTCACGGCAATAAACGGTCCATGCTTGCGGCGCGAAAAATGATGCACGACCCTGGGCATGACCTCCTTTCCCACTCCGCTTTCCCCGAGCACAAGCACGGACAAATCTGTTGGCGCCACCTGAGACGCAACGGTCACCGCACGGTCCAACGCCGGGCTCGTCCCGATGATGCCAAATCGCCGTTTGATTGAAAGTGCATCCATGCTGTGGAGGTTATGCGACCGCGGGTTCGTCGGTGATGGTGCCCAGCAGTGTGACCGCCGTGCAATCGTGGACATGAACATTTACGTATGTACCAGGTTGCGCGTCCCCTTTCGGGAAGACCACGACACTGTTGTACGTCGTGCGGCCGAAGTAATCCGAATCGCTCTTCTTGGAAGTTCCTTCGATGAGTACCCGATAAGTCTGGCCGACAAGCTCCTTGGTGCGTTCAGCACCGTGCACCTTTTGGAGCGCAATGATCTCTTGCAACCGACGGCTCTTCACTTCATCCGGAACATCGTTTTCGAACTTGCGCTGGGCCAACGTTCGCGGACGCTCGCTGTATTGGAACATGTAGGCCATTTCGTATTGCACAGATTCCATCAGGCTCAGGGTGTCCTGGTGCTCCTTTTCCGTCTCGCCGCAGAACCCAGCGATGATGTCGGTTGAAATCGCGCAATCCGGCATGATGCGGCGAATCGCATCGATGCGCTCCAAGTACCACTCCCGGGTGTACCCGCGGTTCATTCGCTTCAGGTTGGCACTGTTACCGGATTGAACGGGGAGATGAATGTACTTGCAAATATTTTCGTGGCGCGCCATCGCATGGAGCACATCGTCGGTCATATCCTTGGGGTGGCTTGTCGAAAAACGAATGCGCAAATCCGGGTGAACGGCCGCCACACGTTCCATCAATTCGGCGAATCGAACAACGGGCTGGCTTTCATCCTTGACGTTGCCCTTGTTGTCGATGTTCCACTTGTAGCTGTCCACGTTTTGACCCAGCAAGGTCACCTCGCGATAGCCCGCCTCGAACAATTCCCGGGCTTCGCGCACAATGCTCTCGGGATCTCGGCTCCGCTCGCGGCCTCGGGTAAACGGAACCACGCAGAAACTGCACATGTTGTCACAGCCCCGCATGATGCTGATGAAGGCCGTGACGCCGTTTGAATCCAACCGCACGGGGCTGATTTCCGCGTACGTCTCTTCTCGGCTCAACAGCACGTTTACTGCCTTTTGTCCGCCGTGCACTTGGTCCACCAGGTTGGGAATGTCGCGGTAAGCGTCCGGGCCGACCACCAAATCGACCAATTTTTCTTGCTCCAATAACGACTCCTTCAACCGCTCCGCCATGCAACCCAGCACGCCAACCACAAGCTCGGGCCGGTGCTTCTTGGCTTTCTTGAATTGGCGCAGGCGGCTGCGAACGCGTTGCTCTGCGTTCTCGCGAATGGCGCAGGTGTTCAACAGGATCAAATCAGCCTCCTCTTCATCGCGCGTGGTGGCAAAACCTGCTTCGTTGAGGATGCTCGCCACGATTTCCGAATCGCTGAAGTTCATTTGGCATCCATAGCTCTCCAAGTAGAGCTTACGCCCATTCGAAGGCGTGCTTGAAATCACAGTGGGGGAACCCTGCAGCGATTCGTGCATGAGTTCGTGGTTGTGTTCCTGTGGATGCGAGGATTCGTTGGCCATCATGGTTGCAATCAAGTAGACTGCAAATGTACGGATTCCGAACAAAAAACTGACAGTTTGTCAGTCCTTAACAAAACCCGCGCTATGCGCCGAAAAGCCCTTTGGCAATGAGATAAGGAATCAAGATGTACAAAATGGAATCGCGGATTAGGTAGTACATGAAGACCGCCACCACCAATTTCCATCCGTATTTCTTGACCAAGCCTTTGAAGCCCTGCTCTTTGAAAACCTGTCGGTATTCTTTGCCCTTCTCCTTCGAAAAAATCGATTTCAACCCCATGGATGACGCTTGGCGCTATTGATTCGTGTCCGCGTTTTGCGGTTGCAAATTTGCGTCAGAATTCAACAAATCGAACACCCGGAAGTTTCCCAGTTGTGTCATTTGTTGGGTCAACCAACGGCTCTCTTTGTGGGCTTCATACCAATCGGGATCGTTGCACACCAAGTAGGCGGCTCCTTTATCCACGTAAAATGCCACCCGCTCTTCACCCTGATAAGCGTCGTCGTACAAGTTGGTAAACCCTTTTTGATCCATCAAACTCAAGGAGATGTTAGGACTCGGGTCGGTTACTGACAGCACCCGATCTTGGCGTTCAATTCCCATCGATCGCAGGACGCCGGTCCACTCGCTCGCCTGGCCGAAACGCCGATCCTGATCCCAGTGAAACCAGGTCCAAATATCGCGCTCCCGCGCCGGCACCATGTGTTCGTACAACCATCCCCCAATCGGGCGGTGTTTCATCCGTGTGCGCAACCCTGCGTCAACCATCTGGAGCACCAGCGCAGCCATGAAGACCATCCACGCCGTGCGTTTCACTCTCCTTCCTTCACTCCTCCAACAATTGACCGCCCACACACCGGCAACGGGGACCCCCACCTGCAGTTCAATCAAATAGTAATCGTGGACGTTTAAGTTTTCGAACCACAAGACGATGTAAGCGAGCGACGCCACCGCCATCAGCCCTGCCGAAGCATAGGTCCACTGGGTGTTTCGGGTGGGCCTGCTCACCGTTTTTAAGACCGAAGCAACGAGCCCAATTCCGCACAATGTCAATACATACGGATGGTACCAGTGCGGCAACACATTTTCGCGAAAAGCCCGCCACGTCGCATCAAGCAAATCCGCTTCCCATATCGGCCGGATCGTCGTTAAGAAGTACACGCTCTCGTTTTGGCTGTTAAGCCATTTGGTCCAAATCACCCACGTCACTCCAGCGGCCACCGGAATACCAAGCGCCACCGCCCATCGCCACCACCGCTGGGTTCCAAAAGCGGCCAGCGCCGGTGGAATCAAACCAAGTGCCAGCGTAGGACGAAACAACAGCGCCAAGGAAAAGGCCAACATCATCCAACCTTGCGCCCACCCATTCGTGCAGTCCGAGCGCCACCATTTATACGCCTGCCACCACCCAGCATACACCAATCCCAATCCCGCGGCATTGACCAAGTAATTCGGGCCGTAAAATGCCATTAATCCAGAGGCCATGGAAAACCACGTCAATGCCAGCGCGCTGCGTAGCGACGCCAATTGGCTCAGTGTCCGGAACAAACACCAGCAACCGAGGAGCAGAAGCGCCAAATGGGTCCATCGAAGGGTCCACGGCTGAAGCCCGATGGCTTTCCAGAGTTTGCCATTGATGAAATACGTCAAGGGAAATTCACCAACGGCGTCGCCTCCGCCAGCACCGTGCTGAAAATGAATCGCTGGTTGGAACAATCCACGCGGCTCCATCGCGTAGTTCAGGGCCATCGAATACGCATCGCATTGGCGCCACTGGTGCATTCCATAAGGCATTTTGTCACCAACGTGTCCCAAATCGTAAACCACGAAAATCAAAAACAACGCTCCAAACCAAAACATCATTTTGGCTTTGAAGTCCACACGGAAAATGGAAGAAGGGGCGGCGTTTTCGCTCATGTTCTGGGTGTGAAATTACACCCTTCGCTCAGAACGCAATTTGCTCGAATTGAAATTCCGTCCCTTTCTTTGCGTTCGATTTCAAGCGAGCACATGTCGAAAAATTTAGTCATCGTCGAGTCCCCTGCAAAGGCCAAAACCATCGAAGGTTACCTGGGCAAAGACTTCGTAGTCAAGAGCAGTTACGGGCACATTCGGGACCTCCCCAAGGGCAGCGAAAGCGTGGATGTGGAGAAGGGATTTGAACCCAAATACGTGGTGGCTGACGACAAAAAACAGCTCGTCAAAGAATTAAAGCAAGCGGCATCCAAGGCGGAAGTGGTGTGGCTCGCGACGGATGAGGACCGCGAAGGAGAAGCCATTTCGTGGCACTTATACGAGACGTTGAAACTCAAGCCGGAATCCACGAAGCGCATTGTCTTCTCGGAAATCACCAAAACGGCCATCCTCAAGTCGATTGAAAACCCCCGAACGGTGGACGTCAACTTGGTGAATGCTCAACAGGCTCGGCGAATCTTGGATCGACTTGTGGGCTTCGACCTGAGTCCCGTGCTGTGGAAGAAAGTGAAGCCCGGGCTGAGTGCGGGTCGTGTCCAAAGCGTAGCAGTGCGCATCATCGTAGAACGTGAACGCGAGATTGCTGCGTTCCAACCTGTAGCCGATTTTCGTGTGGTGGGTGAGTTCACCGTCGATGGGTTGACCGTCAAGGCACCATTGAATCAACGGTTCAAAACCGAAGCCGATGCCAACGCCTTCTTGACCGATTGTATTGGAGCGGAGTACACGGTGAATTCCCTTGTCACCAAACCCACGAAGCGCAAACCGGCGGCACCGTTTACAACCTCAACCCTGCAACAAGAGGC
>CAXREW010000196.1:0-15595 GCA_964229455.1 Flavobacteriaceae bacterium
AAAGAAAATAGCTCTGGTCTTTGTTCGAATCTGCACCTGCCAGCAAGCGGTGGGTCGGTTGTCCATCGATCTCAATGGTGTCTTTGCGGCAGTAATGGCCGGTGGCCACACCGTCCGCACCCAGTTCCAATGCGGATTGAAGAAACAAGTCAAATTTGACTTCTCGGTTGCACAGCACATCAGGATTCGGCGTACGCCCTGCGGCGTATTCGTCGAACATGTAATTGACGATGCGCTCTTTGTATTGGGCAGAGAGGTCGAGCACTTGAAAGGGGATGCCGAGGTGCGAAGCCACAAGCATCGCATCATTGGCATCATCAATCCAGGGGCACTCGTTATCGATGACCACCGACTCGTCGTGCCAATTGCGCATGAAGATGCCGATGACTTCATGGCCTTCCTGCTGCAAAAGCCACGCGGCCACGCTTGAATCCACACCACCGGAAAGTCCCACAACGATTCGCATTGTGCAAAGGTAATTCTTCCAATCGCAGGGATGCATACGGCGGACAATGCCCGTCGGATTTTAACGTACCTTGTACATCACCAAGGCTGCGCAAGGCAACCTTGCATCAAAAAGGCCGTCTTACCAACGGCGGAAGCCATGTCTGAAAACGAATTACGTCAACACATCGAAGGGTGCAAGAACGGAAACAGGCTGTCCCAACAGTGGGTTTTCGATCGGTACTATCGGTTGATGTTTGGTGTGTGCCTGCGGTATACCAACGACACAGATCGCGTCCAAGACATGGTGCAAGAAGGGTTCCTCAAGGTGTTCACAAACATTGAGGGGTACACTTCGAAAGGTTCTTTTGAAGGTTGGATGAGACGAATCATGGTCAATACGGCCATTGATGCCATTCGTAAGCACAAAGCGGATCGAATGGATGCCACGGAGGACGTACACTTAGAGGTGCTCGTTGGCGTGGAAGAAGAGGAAGAAGAAGTGGGCCGTGAATTCACGGTTCAGGAAATTCTCGATGCTATGGAGCAGCTGTCCCCATCGTACCGAGCGGTCTTCAACCTGTACGTCTTTGACAATTACAGTCACCAGGAAATTGCCGAGAAGCTCGGTATTTCTGTCGGCGCTTCGAAATCGAACTTTGCCAAAGCCAAGCGAAATGTGCGAACCATTTTGCTCGGTAAAAACGAATTGAAAGTTGCGAAATGAGCGAAAACTTGAACTGGCTAGATCAATTGAAAAGGAGCTTCCAAAGCTTTGAACCTGAAGTAACGGGTGATTGGATGCGCATGGAGCAAAACCTCGATGCCCTCCACGCGGGAACGACCAACGAAATGGTCCGACGCATGCGCAACGCGCAGCGTATCGCAGTTGGAGCAACAGCCATCGCAGCTGGTATGGCGTTGTGGGTGATTACGCCGACCATCTTGGAAGAAGAGAGTGCTACTGGGTCAGGATTAGCAACAACCACACAGGCAAGCGCCAATGACGGCAATGCCGCTGATGTTGCTGCATCAGCCCAATCTTTGTTTTCACCCGCTGGGGACGCCACAGACGTATTTCCTTCAGAGGGTGCCCGCACCTCGAACACGTTTGTCATCGACTTGCCCAGTCTGACGGTCAAAGCTGATGCACCAACCGAGACAGCCTCATCGACACATACAGAAACCCCGAAGGGACGACCCAGCGTTTCAACCGAGCAGAGCAACCAACAGCAACACATGATGGCAGTCACTGAGACTGTCGGGGAAGAAGAAGAAGTTGTGCTGAGCCCAGAAGCCAAATTGGATGCTGCGTTGGAAGCCATGACCGCGAGTGTTCAAGAAGCCTGTGCAGGGACGGAAGTAACGTTCGCATTGAATGGACTGGACCAGGAAGGTTCGGTGCTTTGGAATTTTGGTGATGGCGGGTTCTCTCAAGAAGTAGCTCCGACGCACATCTACAATGATGCCGGATCCTATGACATCACAGTCTCAGTCCGTGCCCCAGGTGATGGTATGATTCGAACGCGTACCGTCGAGAACATGATTGTGGTGCGTCCGAAGCCCGAAGCGGCTATGAATTGGGAGTTCTTCGACGCAACCTCAAACCGAGCGCGCGTTCACTTCATCAATGAAACAGAAGATGCGAGCAGCAGCACGTGGCTGCTCGAACAGGAGGGCCTCACGGAAGCACAGGCGATGTTGGATATCCCGGGTGACTACCATGTCAACCTGGTCGCGAGTAACAAGTTCGGTTGCCAAGACATCGCGGTTCAAGACATCCATCTGGGCTCCCGCAAAGAGGCCATCGCGCCTGCTTTGTTCTCGCCGGATGGTGACGGCCGATACGACACCTTCATGCCACTTATGCTGATGGACTTCAAAGGCAAATGGGAACTTACCATTTGGGACGGCGACGAACAAGTGTTCGAATCCTCCAAAACCCGTCGGCCTTGGAAAGGAGAATTGGCAAATGGCGGTGCAGCTGAAGTCGGCAAAAAGTACACCTGGAAGCTGGTCGCACAGACCCCTGCAGGTGAAAAGCACCTCTTTGTCGATGAGGTGTTGATCGACGGCGAATAACCCCCAGTCAATTCACGGCCTTGATGGTTATCATCAGGGTGCATTTGAGTAATTTGCACTGTGCAACCTTTGCGCGGGAATCGGGTTACTAAATTGACACCATTGAAGACCACATTCATGGCATTTCGTTTTCACCTCTTACAGCTACCTATGGCATTTCGAAACTTGATCTCACGTGTGCTCGGCTTGGCCCTTGTGCTCACAAGCTTCTCAGCGAACATCCACGCGCAGGAAGACATCCAAATCAGTGTTGGCGGCGAGGTCGTCATCTGCGACGGATTTTTCTATGACGATGGGATACTGGGAGCCGTTGATGGAGGTCCCTATACAGATCAAGACTACACCATCACCATTTGTCCTGAGACAGATGGGGATGCGATTCAGGTGGTCTTCTTAGCGTTCGATCTGCAGACGAACGCCAACCCCAACAACAACGATGTCTTGTATGTCTTCGATGGCGATGACACGAGTGCAGAGATGGTTGGGGCTGGAACGAATAACAGCTTGCAAGGGGTGAGTTTTACCGCTTCGACCTTTAACCCTACAGGATGCCTGACGTTTGTATTCAATTCCAACAACGGCGCTACTGCAGGTGCAGCAGGTTGGGTAGGCACCATTGCATGTGTGACTCCCTGCACGTATCCGGAGTCAGGGTATGACATGACCGATCCCGAGCCGTTTGAGCCGGGTCAACCCAGCGTGGGCGTATGCCCGAACCAAGAGGTTTCCTTTGATGGCAGCGGTTCAATTGGTGACGGAGTGGACTTGGAATACTGGATTTGGAACTGGGGAGACGGCACGGTCGATTCGACCACATCCCCGCTGACTTCACACTCGTACGAAGAACCAGGGGAGTACTTGGTTTCGTTGGTGGTTGCAGACGAAAACAACTGCACCAGCGTCAACTTGGAAATCTACCAAGTACTGGTCAGTACCATCCCCATCTTCAATGCTGAATTTAGTTCACCGTTGTGCACGGAATCGCCTGGTTTCTTGGATGGCAACCCGGTGCAGAGCATTACGTGGACGGCACTTCCACCGTTGGCAGTTTCCGAAGAACTGCCCATGCCCGACGCCACCGGTGCATGGTTCGAATCGGAATTGTACATCGACTTCTTCGATGACGGACAGACGTTGGACGATTGCGATGACCTGCTGGGCATCAACGCACTCATGGAGCACTCGTTTGTGGGTGACTTGACAATTCAAGTAGAATGCCCTGATGGAACGCAGGTGCTCATCATGGAGAACAACAACTCCGTTGCTGACGATTGCAGCGGGGGCAACGATCTCAATGGATATTACCTCGGTGAGCCAGATGATTTTGACGGCACGACGCCCAACCCTGGTGTGGGCTACTGGTATACCTTCACGGAGGATGGCGAATACCTGCTCGACGATGCAGACAACCCGGATGTAACGGGCAACACCATCCCGGCCGGTGAGTATGGCCTTTGCGGTGACATCTGTGACTTTGTTGGTTGCCCGTTGAACGGCATTTGGACGTTTCAGGTGATCGACCAATGGGGCGCGGATAATGGTTTCTTGTTTGAGTGGGGCATTGATTTCAACCCTGAGATTGTTCCGGGTGTTACGACGTTCACACCGACCATCGGTGCGGACATGGATTCGAGTTTCTGGCAGGTGAGTTCGTCTACCTACGGTGTGGAGTCCATCGACCCCGAGGCCGATTACGTGGACTTGATGTTCGACACCCCGGGTGAGTACGAATTCGTGTATACGGTCACGAACAACTTCAGCTGCACGTGGGACACCACGGTCGTGGTCGAAGTCATTCCTGGCTTGGGAAATTCTGTGACAGCGGGCATGGACCAAATCTTCTGCCAAGACCCGGTGCAGCTTGAAGGCGCATTTGTGGGAGGTGAGGAGTCTGCTTGTTCGGCTTCTGAAGGCAGCGTCAACTATTGCTACGGTCCAAACGAGTACTCGGTCTTCACCTACTGCCCGGATAACCCCGGCGATGGCACCATGATGACCATCGACTTCAGCAGCGGTGGTGTTCAGGCGTTTTGGGACGCCGTGACCATTTACGATGGGGATTCCGACACGGCTCCTGTATTGGCCAACCTCGATGGCGACCTCACAGGGCAAACCTTCACAGCAACCAACGCAGACGGGTGCATTACCGTGGTCATCACCTCCGACGGCTGGGGCTCATGCTCCGACGGCACGGTTGAGGAAATGAATTACTGCGTATCCTGCGGCGGACAAGTCGAGTGCGGCTACAACTGGACGTGGGATCCACCGACTTACTTGGACGATCCATTCAGCCCAACCCCCACGGTCACAGCTTTCGATGGCCAGCCCATCGAGTACACGTTGTTGGTTGAGCCTGTGGGCATGCCGTACTGCGGTACCGAGGATGTAGTGTCCATCATTCCCGGCTTCGAGTACAGTGTGGAATTTGAAGAGCCTTCCTGCTTGCTGA
The DNA here is from genome assembly GCA_964229455.1 of Flavobacteriaceae bacterium. GTDB lineage: Bacteria > Bacteroidota > Bacteroidia > Flavobacteriales_D > Sanyastnellaceae > UA16. Next base: position 4,976 of record CAXREW010000196.1, read on the forward strand.
CCGACGGCTACGTGGCAGTGGATATCAACGAACCGCCATCAGAAGGACCATGGACATTGACCTTGGCAGAAGGTGGTACGCTCGTTCAGTCCATCGAATCCAATGGTGGCCTTGACGTATTTGACAACCTCGTTTCGGGTCCGTACGAATTGGAGCTGAGCGATACGGGCGGCTGCGTGTACTACATGGACATCGTGTTGAGCCCACCGCCGCCGATGGACTTTGACATCACGCCCGATCCAACCATTTGCATCAATGGTTACGCGGTGTTAGAGGTCAGCTCGGACATGGATCCACTGGGCGAATGGACCTACACCTGGGACAACGGCTTGGGCACTGGCGACATGCAGACTGTGAACCCAGTTGAAGACACGGACTATGAGGTATTCGCCACGGATGAGAATGGCTGCCTTTCGGAACCACAAACGGTTACCGTCCAGGTCTACGACTCGCTGAGCGTGAGCTTGGACGCGCCGGAATTGATTTGCGGCGGTGCGTTTGCTGAATTGGAGGCCATGGGCTTCAGCGGTGGAAGCGGTGCCGGCTACACCTTTAACTGGACGTGGGAAAACGCAGCGACGGGTTCCAATGACTCGTACTGGGTGGATTACCCCATGGCAACAGGCACGTACTGTGTGACGTTGACGGACAACTGTGAATCGCCCGCGGTCACGGCGTGTGAGACGGTTACCATTGAAACGCCAATCCCTGCTGCGTTCACCTCAGACACTACGAAAGCATGTGTCCCTGGCGTTTTCCAATTCGAGAGCTTGGTGGATCCTGCGCTGATTTCGCAAACTGAGTGGTTCTTCGGAGACGGCGAGTTGAGCTACGAAGCCAACCCTGCGCACGCGTACTTGAACCCCGGTGGCTACGACATCACGTTCAACATCACGTCGCTGATTGGGTGTGAGTACACCAATTTCCAGCCGAACTACTTGCAGGTATACACACCGCCTTACGTTGGCTTTACGGCGTCTCCGCAACCAACGCGCGTACCGGATACCGAGATTCAGTTCGAAGCGGTCAACAGCTCCAACGTGGTTGACTGGTACTGGTTGTTTGACAGCATCAATGGGTTGGGTACATCCGATGTTCCACATCCGGACTTCACGTTCCCGATCGACATTGGTGGGGATTACCCGGTCACGCTGGTCGTTACAGATGAGAACGGTTGCAGCTCACAGATCACTCGCATCATCGAAATCCAAGACATGTTTGCCTTGTACATCCCGACGGCCTTCACGCCGAACAACGACGGGGTGAATGATGCCTTCTTCGTGCAAGGGGCGGACTTGGATCCGGATCGCTTTGAGATGCGCATCGTCAATCGCTGGGGCAACTTGGTCTTCGAGACCAAGGATGTCAATGAAGTGTGGTACGGCCCAGCAAATGAGGAGTCTGAGCATTTTGCCCAAGACGGACTGTACTTCTACAGCGTCGTGGTGTACAGCTTGAGCAATCCGGCGGAACGCAAAGAAATTACCGGGTCGGTCTTGGTGACGCGATAACCGCACCAAGCGACATCAAATGAAAAAGCCCAGGCCAATGGCCCGGGCTTTTTTGTTTTCAAATCTTTCAGGTCATTCGCTCCACGTGAGCAATTCATCCATCGTGCCCGTGGACACGCTGTGGTAGTTGGGGCGGGCCTTGGCGTAAATCGCATCCGCAAGGGCTTTTTGGTCTGTATCGACCATGGCCTTGTACAAGGGTGTCAGGAATTTGCGGCGGCCAATCTCCACGAGGAAAGATTCCAACCGTGCATACGAGGGTTGGTATCGGCTTCGGATACTCTGCTCGAGCCACGCAAACAAGACCTCGTTGTTGCCGGTTGTGGAAATTTCCCACGCTGCGTCGAGTTCTGCCAGGCGTTCGGGGGAAGTGGCATCATCCAAATTGGAGAGGAAGCGGTACCGCTCCTGGTACACCCAATCATTCCACGGCAAGTCGCTGGTCACAGTCGTCCCCGCTTCCCAGCCAGCCAGCGCGGCGTCTACGCGCTCAATGCGAGCAGAGCTGACGGTCGGGCAGTTGTCAGGCAATCCAGGGCCGAAAATCCACGCATCGAGGTCCACGGCAGCCAGCAGCTCGTCTGAAGTGAGGAGCACGGACTTGAGGTAGTCGATGAAACGGTCGGTGTCCATGACCGAGAACGCATGCGTGGCAAAGTAGGTCTTCAGGAAACTGTCGAAGGCCTCGCGTCCGACGACCTCTTCGATGCGGCGCAAGAAGAAGTAGCCCTTGTCGTAAGCGATGGCGGTCAATCCGTCGTCGGGATCGCGGTTTTGCAGGTGCAACTTGAGGTGGGTGTCATCGGGGTTCAAGTCCATGATGGCATCGACTTCATCGACCAGGCCTTGGTAGCTCAAGGTGGCCAGCATCTCGGAGACGTCGCGGCCGTAGACCGATTCCATGATGCGCTGCTCGAAGTAGACCGTGAAGCCCTCGTTGAGCCAGAAGTCGTCCCATGTGGCGTTGGTGACGAGGTTGCCGCTCCAGCTGTGGGCCAATTCGTGCGCCACCAAGGAAACGAGGCTGCGGTCGCCGGCGATGATGGTCGGCGTGGCGAAGGTCAACCGCGGGTTTTCCATGCCTCCAAACGGAAAGGCCGGAGGCAATACCAGCAGGTCGTAGCGCTCCCACGCGTACTTGCCGTAGAGGTTTTCAGCGGCGACCAGCATGTCTTCCATTTCGGCAAATTCGTACGCGGCGGCTTCAATGAGTTCGGGCACGGCATACACGCCCGTGTGCTCGCCGACGCTGCGGAATTCCACATTCCCCACGGCCAGCGCCAAGAGGTACGAGGGGATTTTTTGATCCATGCGGAAATCATAATGCCCGTCGGCCGATTGCGCAGTGGGGTTGGTTGCGCTCATCAGCGCCATGGTGCCTTGGGGCACGTCAACGTGCGCCTCGTAAGTGAAGCGAATCCCGGGGGAATCTTGGCATGGGATCCAGGTGCGCGCCAAAATGGCTTGGCTCTGCGTGAAGAGGAAGGGGTTGTCGCCTTCGACCCACAGCAGTGCGCCGGCCTCTGGCGAGCTCTGGTAGTCGATGCTGACCTGTCGGCTCTCACCGCTCACCCGAAAACTCAAGGGTTGTCCGATGAAGCGTTGGGTCGGACCAAGTTCAAAATCCACGGCCTCGCCGTCCACGCGCACGGCCTGGATGGTCAAGTCGGTGCAGTCAAAGATGATGCGCTCGGCGTCTGCGGCCGTCTCGATGTCGTACGTAGCGGTCGCCGTGATGACGCGGGTGTCAAAATCGACAGCGGCGTTCCAGTTCAAGTGGATGACAACCGCTTCTTCAGGTCGGCTGTAGCGGTGGTGGTCTGTGGCTCGTTTCATGTCAAGGATGGCTTGGGTTTTGGCCGAATCGGCTGGTGCTTCACCGCCGCAGCTGGACAGACCGGCTGCCAAGGCGAGGATGCCTCCAACAAGGAAGGATAGGCGCATGGTATTCATGGGTTTTAGACGTTTCGGGATTTGAGGGCGGCTGCGACCAAGCGCTGGATCAGCACGAGTGCCAGTCCGCCAAATGCGGTTTTGATGAACAACCCGGGTAGCAGGCGCTTTACCGAGGCCAACATCGACTCTTCAACGGGGATGATGGCCCGGTACCAAAAGAGGCCAAGACCGAGGATGATGAATTGGCCAGCGAACAGGAGCAAGGCGCCGATCAACACGGATTTGGTGTTTTGGAACTGCTCCATGGCGTACCCAGCGAGTAAGCCTGCGATGGGAAAAGCGAGCAAGAAGCCCCCTGAGCTGCCCGTAAATCGCTCCCATCCATAGGTTCCGTACGAAAAGACCGGTGCACCCATACCTCCGATGACGAGGTAGGCCACAACGGCCGCGACCCCAATGCGCCATCCCACGAGGATGGGCAGAAAGACCACCAGCAAGGATTGCAGCGTGATGGGGATGCCGTCTTCCGTGGTGAACGGAGTAATGGGCGAAAGGGTCACCAAGAGGCCAATGGCCAGCAAGAACACCAGCAATTTTGTCCAAGTGGCTTGGTCGTGGATGAGTGATGCGAGCATGCGCGGGGATTAGCGATTGCGCTCAAACAGGCGCTTGATTTCAGGGTCAAATTCCACGCGGTTGTTCGAACGGTCCACGTCGGCAGCCTGACGCGCCGCATCGAGTTCGACGGAGGCGATGCCACTGCCGGTGGGCACGTCGAATGCATACGTCGGGTGTGTCCAGGGCCAATCCGGCAACAACGCTTCGCCGTCTGCCAAGGGGCGGTGGCCGCGCATCATCACCAACGGAGCGACATACGTCGTCGCGGAACCATCGGTGTAGGTGACCGTGATGTTTTGCGGCATCGGCATGGCGCCAATGCGCGAGCATTCGATCGTTGTCGTCTCTGCGCCCTCAGCCACGCGGTCGATGGCGTAATCGATTTGGTGGGTGGTGTGGATGAAGTACTGGAAGTACCAGTCCAAATCAAATCCGCACACCTTTTCCATGCTTCGCTTGAAATCGTTTGGACCGGGGTGTTTGAATTTCCAATCACGGAAATACGCCTTCAGCCCTTCATCACGGAGTGCAGGGCCCATCACGGCGGCCAAGTGGGCCAGCAGGGTTTCCCCTTTGGAATACGCTCCTACACCGTAGGCGCGGTTGGTCTGGTAGTGGTCGGCATGGGTAATCAAGGGCTCTTCGTTGCCGCTGAGCGCCTGGCTGATGTAGTTCGCAAAGGCGCCTTGGTGCGGTGGCTCGTCGCTGCCGGGCCCGACGAAGAGGTGGCGCATGCACAGCTCGGTGGCATAGCTCGTCATGCCTTCGTCCATGTATTCGTACAAGCTCTCGTTCGTGGCGAGCAGCGCCTGGAACCACGAGTGGGCCATTTCGTGCACCGTTACACCCACGAGGCTGCGCAGGCTTCGGTGCCCGGTGATGAGCGTGGCCATGGGGTACTCCATGCCGCCGTCACCGCCCTGAATGACGGAGTACTGCGGGTAGGGATAGGGACCAATGAGGTCGCTGAGGAAGGCCATGGCCTTGGCCGTGTATTCCGGCAGATCGCCCCAGTTCTCATCGTATTCGGCGTTGGGCTGGTTGTAGAAATTCAGCGTTACGTCCCCCGCCATAGCGGTGGTGTGGACGTAATCCGGATCCGCTGCCCAAGCGAAGTCAATGACGTCCTCCGCCGTGAACCGCCACGTGCCAGTGGCTCGGGCATCTTCGAGGCTTCCAGCGAGCTCGCCTGTGCCACCGACTTCATAGCCAGTCGGGAGGTGGATGGTCACGTCGTAGTCGCCCCAGATGCCGTGGTATTCCCGTCCGATGTACGGCTCGGTGTGCCAACCGTCGTGGTCGAATTCGCAGAGCTTCGGGTACCATTGGGTCATTGAGTATTCGACGCCTTCCTTGTTCATCCAACCGCTCCGGCGAATTTGCCGCGGTACCTGCGCCGTCCAATCCATTTCGAACGTGGCCTTTTTGCCGGCGTTGATGGCACTGTTGAGGGTGACATCCAGCAAGGTGCCGTCGTGCTCAAAGGCCACCGGCTTCCCGTTGACACGGAGCGAAACCACTTCAATCCATCCCCATTCATCTTCGGGCAATTCAAAGATGCGGGAACCCACCCGGCGGTCCGGATCGCTGATGGTGCGAGAGCGCACATCCATCATGCTGCCGGGCTGGAACGCGTTGAAAAACAAGTGGAAGTACGCTTTGTCGAGCGCTTCCGGGCTGTTGTTACGGAGCCCCACTTTCATGGAGCCGCTGTATTGGTGGGAAGCGGTGTCCACGGTGATATCCATCGTGTAATCCACTGCTTGCTGCCAACCCGGGTATTGGGCAACGCCAGTCGCGATGGTGAAAATCAACAACGAAAAAGTCAGGAGAATTCGGTTCATGGTTTCAAGGCTCTTTCCGCGAAAATACGGAACCCGAACCGTTCACCGTGTTCCACACTCGATGGCCGGGTCGATGCGGTAAATCAACATGCGCTCAACGCGGTTGTGGGGGTTGAGGGCAGCGAGCAAGCGGTCCCATCGGCTGGGTGGAACTTGTTGCACGTATTCCATCGAAGGGTAGATGGGTTTGTACTGCTGCACGGCCTCCCCGAGCAGGCGATTGCCGGAAAAAATGATGTAATTCGGAAAGGTGTAGCGCGGGCTGTTGCACATGACTTGCCGGTGATTGGCGACATCCGTGCTGAGGTCGCTTGTCCAGTACTTCTTCCACGAACCGCTGTAAAACTGCGGGGGCATGGCACCGCCTTCGGCATGTACGAAGAGGAAATTTTCGAGGTCGCCGCGATCATACAGCGCAGTCATTGCGTCCACCCGCGATTTTTTGGGCTGAATGAAGCACAACCCGATGCCGGCTCCGACGCTCAACACCAAACCAATCGCAACCAAGCTGCGATGCAACCGGCTCCAGCGTTGCCAGAATCGCGAGCCCTCGATGAAGGCATGCCAACCGATGCTCCCCGCGGTAACAATGAACGGCACGGCGGGCAGAATGAAGCGCTCTTGCTTGTTGGGAAAGGCGCTGTGGAAGAGGAAGAAGGCGAGGGGTGGGATAACGAGGAGCGCGAGGCGCTTTACTTCCCGTACCGTTCCAAACACCCAGGCCAGCGAAAAGGGTGGGACCAGCAGCCCCAAAACCACCCAGAAGTACTGGTGCCAGAACCCTTGGGGATAAGCGCCTGCGTGGGTCGAATTGTATTTGATGTAGGCCCGCAACTGCGCGAACGGCTCGCCCCAAATGAAGACATCTTGTAGTTGACCCAGCGCGAAGGCGAGCAGTGCTGCACAGCCCATGATGGCGCTGTTGAGGACGGCCTGTTGCCATTTGCGTTCATGCACCAGCAACGCGATGACCCAGCCCAAGCCAAAAACGCCGCATTGGTAGCGCAAGGCAGTGGCGATACCGATGCCGATGCCGGCCAGTGCCCAGGTCTTCCACGTCCTCCGTTCGGAGCGTAAAACCACCCAAGCAGACCATAGCAATGGTGGAAGGCAAACCATTTCCACCAGCTGCCGAACGCCGAGCAAGGGAAATAGCCCAAAGGCAGCCAAGGCCCACCCGGTCCAGCGGGCTGGACGTTCACCTCCGAGTTTCTCCGCAATGCGAAACCCCAGCCCCACAATGAGCAGGCTGAAAACACCGTGAAGCAAACGCAGGAGAAGCATTTGGCCGGCCGGATCCACGAAGCCAACGGCGTTGCACACCCTGAAGTACCCGCTCATGATGCCGGCGTAGGCGAGGTTGGCTTGATGAGGGGTCGGGTTTTCGATGCCGTTGGCACGCTGCGACCAAGGCATCCAGTTGTTGTAATCCTCGCCCATCGCCCAAGAGGCACCCGTTTCGACGACGAGGAAATGGTCGTCGTGCATGAGGTAGCCCGGTGAGTTGAAGGCAGCAAGAATACGCAAGGCCAATCCGACGAGCAGGATCAGGCGAAGCGGGCGCTTTCCGATGATGTCCGCACGGGTTTTCCCCATGGGTTAGCCGCCGTAAAGGTTGGATTTGAGGTCGAGCATCTGCAAGCAGGCAACGGCTGCTTCCACGCCTTTATTGCCGTGCTCACCGCCCGATCGTGCACGGGACTGCTCGATGGTGTCGTCCGTCAGGACACAGAAAATAGTGGGGTTGCCGGTGTCGAGGCCTACCCGAAGGATGCCTTCGCTCGCCGCTTTACAGACGTAGTCGAAATGGGCCGTTTCGCCGCGGATGACGGTGCCGATGGCGATCACCGCGTCGCAGGGTTTGTCGGATTCCATGAGCCACTGGGCGCCGCGGGGCAACTCGAAGGCTCCTGGCACTTCGTGAACGAGCGTGTTGTCGGCCGTGACGCCCGCAGCCCGCAGCACCTCGAGGGCACCGTCGCGCAGGGCATGTGTGATCTCGGCGTTCCACGCGGAAACAACAATGCCCACTCGATAGCGGGCACCGTTGGGCAGCTGAGCTGCGTCGTACAAACTTAAATTCTTACCGGCAGTAGCCATGGGCGTTACCCTTCGGCCAATGAGGCTGCGAGTGCTTCAGAGGCGTTTTTCTGTTGGCTAGTGGGGTAGTCTTCTACGATGCGGTCGAGGTGCTTCTTGGCTTCGGCGTTGTTGCCCAATTCAATCTCAACGAGGGCACCTTTGTACAAGAACATAGGGGTCAACACATCCTCAGCCAGGCTGGAAGACGCCAAAGAGATGGCTTCATTGAAGGCTGCTTGGGCAGCATCGTAATCGGCCAATTCCACGTAGCAGTCGCCGATGTTGCCGGCCGCGAGAACCTGAACCACGTCGTCGCCGACATTGACTTCCTCGAATGCGGCGATGGCACCTTCGAAGTCACCGGCGTCGCGGTAGTAGATGCCCATGCGGTATGCGGCACGCTGTCCAACAGCGGTGCCTTCGTGATCGGCCATGACTTCTTCGAGGCCCGCTGCGTAACCGTCACCGAGGGCGGCGAGGCTCATGGAGTCCATCTCAAAGTAGTTCTCTGCGCGCCACGCGTCTACTTCAGCAGCAGCTTCTGCAGGACCAACAACAAACGATTGGTAACCGATGACGGCCAAAATCAATACCGCCAATCCACCGACGCCGTACGTCAAGGTGCTGCGGTTCTCATCTACGAAACGCTCGGTTTTCGTGTACACTTCCCCTACGTCGAGCAGGGTATCATCTTCGGGCTTGGTCTTCTTAGCCATGGGTTTGTCGTTCTCTAGAAATTTTACGTCCAAGGACGGGCAAAAATAGTGAAATTCGCATCATGGTTCTCGAACATCTTCACTTGCTGCATTTCAAAAACCACGAAGGTTCCGATTTGACCTTTGGCGCAGAAGTGAATTGCTTGCTCGGGGACAATGGCAGCGGAAAGACCAACGTGCTCGACGCGGTGCATTATTTATGCCACACCAAGAGCTATTTCAATCCCATTGACGGCCAGAACATCGCGCACGGCGAGCAACACATGCTCATCAAGGGCACCTTTGCCCGGCATGACCAGCAAGAGAAGGTCAGTTGTGCGGTGGAGCGCGGTGTGAAGAAGGTGTTTCGCCGCAACGAGAAGGCCTACGACCGCTTGGCGGATCACGTGGGCCGTTTCCCGGCGGTGATGATTGCTCCGGCGGATGCGGTCTTGATCCAAGAGGGCAGCGAGACGCGCCGCCGCTGGATTGACTCGGTCATCTCGCAGTTTGATCGGGAATACCTGAGCCAGCTCATGGCGTACAACAAAGCGCTGAACCAGCGCAATACGCTGCTGCGCTACTTTGCTGAAAACCGACGCTGGGACGCCGAGGCCCTCGAGCCTTGGGATGCCCAGCTCGTTCCGTTGGCGGTGGCGATCCGGGCCAAACGGGCGGAGTTTGTGGAGCGATTTGTGCCCGGTTTTTTGGAGACCTACCGCGAAATCACCAAGGGCGCTGAAACCGTCAGTGTGCGCTACTTGACCGAAGTTGCCACGACGGAAGAGGCCGTGCACCAGCAATGGAACGAAGCGCAAAACGACGATCGCCGCCTTCGCCGGACCACACGTGGTATCCACAAGGACGATTTGGCGTTTGACTTGGGGGAGCACCCCATCAAAAAGTTCGGTTCGCAAGGCCAGCAGAAGTCCTTCCTCATCGCCTTGCGCCTGTCGCAGCTGGCGTACATCGAAAAAGCCACGGGCGTCAAGCCCATCTTGTTGCTGGACGACATTTTCGACAAGATCGACGACAAGCGAGTGCAGGCGCTCATGCGCTGGGTCACGGCCGGAGAATTTGGCCAGGTGTTCATCACCGACACAGACCTCGGCCGCATCCCGGGCATGTTCCGCGAGACCGGTGCCGATGTGCGCGTTTATGAGGTGAAAGCGGGCACGGTTCGGCGTGCCGATGATGTGGAAGCAAATCCATTACCTTCGGAGCATGGAGCGCAATGATGACAAACCGCTGAAGGCGGCTATCCAACAATTCCTCCGGGCCCACCGCATGCAGGGCAAGCTGGACGAGGTGGATGTGGTTAAAGCGTGGGGCGTGGTCTTTGGCGTGTTTGTCGAGAAACAAACCCGCTCGCTGCGGTTGCAGGTGGATGGCAAGTTGTGGGTCAAACTGGACAGTGGCCCGCTCAAAGAGGAGCTGATGATGGCCAAAGGCAAGATGGTTGACCTCCTCAACGAGGAACTCGGCCGTCCACTCATCAAAGAAATCGTCATCCAGTAAACGCCGCTGCGCGAAGCAGTTGGACCCGCCGATGAGCGAGCGGTGACAAAAATCCCCACGTTTTGCAACGAAATCGGTATTTTGGCTGTTACACCTGCACGACATGAAATCGATTGCTTGGATAGGATTGGGAGCGGCCTTGGTGTCGCTGGGGCTGATGGGGGCAATCGACCGCCCTGAGCATTGGCACCAAGACGGCCGACCGTACCACACCGCGGAATTCCGCTCGGCGTATGGTGGGCTGCCCGATACGTCCAACACCTTGTTTACAGGCAGCGGTAAGTGCGCCGGTTGCCATGGCAAAGACCCCAACAGCTTTGCCAGCATTGCCGGACAGACCTTTCCGGCGCAGCCCATGCCCGAAGGATGGGACGTCAACGTCACGGATTATTGGCGCAGCACCCTCATGGCCAACTCGGCCCGGGATCCGTTTTGGCGGGCCAAGGTGCGCCACGA
>CAXREW010000197.1:0-3128 GCA_964229455.1 Flavobacteriaceae bacterium
GCGGGGCTTCTCATCAATTGGCGGGTTCTGCCGCGCTCCACGTAGGCATCAATGCGCTCACCGTTGAAGGATTTACGCGAGGCCAATTCGAATGAAAACACCGAGTCCAAGCAGGCGTGACTCTCCACGACCGATTGCCAGATGATGGTGTCGGGCTCTTCAACCCACTGAAAGCTTGAGCCTGTTGGGAACAGGTCGTATCTATCCATGAAGGCCTCCGGCAACTGGGTTTCCCACAGGGCATGGATGCCGGTTTGGTCCGTTTGCTTGCCATCGTAGTTCGAGGATGTGTGCAACGGCACGTGAAGATCACTGATGTAATGAGCCAAATCCACGGCATGACGTAGGATGGCATCGCCGTCCATCTGGTCAAAGACAATGATCAACCTCTTGTAGGTCTTCAATGCATGCCAGGGCCCAATGCCATGCGCGAGCAAGCTATCCTCAGACCATTTGCTGACGGCAACGTCATAGGGCATGGGAAACCAAGCATGAAGGGTGTCCGGTGAAGGACTGTACCGGTCGAGATCGATGTAATGCCGAATTCCTTCGTCGACCACGGTGTGTTTGCGAAGGTCGGCGTCGTTCACATGGTCGTGCAACCACTGACTGTGTGTTTTGAAGAAGCTGTGAAGGGGCGGGGGCAAGTGGTGAATGGCGGCATCGACAATCTTGCGGTGCGCGGCAAATCCCCATGCCGATCCGGACGTCGCCCAGAAGAAGCCCGTGCAGAGCCAGATAAAGCGGAGGGCGCTACTCAGCGTCAGCTGTTGCTGTCGACTCGTGTATCGTTTTAGCTCCATCGGTTTCATCCAATCGAACCAAATATCCATCGCGCAAAATTGGAATGGTCGACAGGTTGTTGGGTGTCAAGCAATACTTCACGTCCTCGTTCAAGTTGAGTCTGCGCAATCGTCGTCGATGCGAGGAAGCGCGCAAAAACGCGAACATGTTATCGCGGGCCGAACGGTAGATGAATTTTGCCGCAATGGTGCTGTCTTCATCGGCTTTGAATCGACCGCTCTCGATGAGTTGGTCGGCGATAGCGCCCGCACAAATGGTGTCTTCGAGATTGAATTTGTCTTTCCAGCCTGAAGCGAGAACCAATACATTTTGATCCTGTTCCAACAACCATTCGCAGAGCGCATTGAGGTTGTTGAGGGCACCAATGACTACGGTGTCTTTTTCGCTCACGATGTCAATGGCCTTGGTTCCGTTGGTGGTGGTCAGTACAACGGATTTTCCTGCGAGCTCTTCCTTCCGTTCGATGTAGGCGATGGGGCTGTTTCCCAAGTCAAATCCAGGAACGATTTCACCGTTTCGCTCTGCTGCTCCAATGTGGCCTTTTGCCTTCCATTCTTCAGCGGCAGTTACGGATGCGACGGGCTTGATGCGCTCCACGCCGTTTTCCAAGGCCGTGCAGATGGCCGATGTTGCGCGCAATACGTCAATGACAACCACCAATTCAAAATTTTCGCGGTACAGCGGATAATCCGCAGGGGAAAAACAAACTTCAACGTAATTCAAAAGCCTCGGTTCAGGTGAGTGAAAACGTAAGATACGAATTTCGACGGAACGCCTATTTCTTGAGGAATCCCGGGCGCACCACTTCCGCTGGAATGGCATTTTTGCGGATGCGCACATATACCGTTTTGCCCAGTTGCGCCTCCGCTCTTTCAATGTACCCCATTGCGATGCTGTGTCCCAGTGTGGGGGAGCTCGTACCTGAAGTCACCCGGCCAATGGTATCACCGGCGGCGTTTTCGATGGCATAGCCTGTGCGGGGGATGCCTCGCTCGGTGATGACCAATCCGCGAAGCACTTCCGGCGAACCGGATTCTTTCTCCGCTTGGAGCCGATCGCTATCAATGAATGGTTTTGTGAACTTCGTGATCCACCCCAATCCAGCTGCAATGGGAGAGGTGGTCTCGTCGATGTCATTGCCATACAGACAGAACCCAGCTTCCAATCGAAGGGTATCCCGAGCCCCCAAACCGCAGGGCTGGACATTAGCCTCCATCAATGCCCGCCACACCGTTCCGGCGTCGTCGTTTTTCAGGTACAGTTCGAAGCCTCCTGCCCCGGTGTATCCCGTGGCGCTGATGAGGCATGGTCGACCACAAACGGTGCCGAAATGAAAGGTGTAATACCCCATGGCGGCAACGTCGGGTCCAGAGCTCAGTGGCGCAAGCACAGTGGCTGCATCTGGCCCTTGGAGGGCAATCAAAGACCACGCATCGGATTCATCCGTTACTACGGCGTCAAAGGAGTTGTTGTCGTCTATCCACTGATAGTCTTTCAGCCGGTTGGAAGCATTGACCACCAGCATGAACTCGCCTTCCGCGAGGCAATAAACCAACAGGTCATCCACAATGCCGCCTCGGCCATTGGGCATGCAGCTGTATTGAATCTTTCCCGGGGTGAGTTTGCTGGCGTCGTTGCTGGTGACGTGTTGAATCAGGTCCAATGCCTGCGCACCCTTGACGCGAAACTCGCCCATGTGCGAAACGTCGAACATTCCGCAGGCCTTTCTCACTGCGTTGTGTTCAATGACGAGGCCAGCATAAGAAACAGGCATATCGAATCCAGCATACGGAACCATTTTGGCTCCAGCTGCTTGGTGTTCTTTGTGCAAGGCAGTCGGGATCAGCGGGGTAGATAATTGCTCCATGAGGCCGCGAAATTACATCAAGTTCCGGGAGGTAAAGCCAAACCCTGCAATCGATGGGATAATTCTTGCGGTCCGAGCACAAATAAGGCATCGAGCACCGTGCATCTGGAGATGAAGCCATGTTGCTGCTCGAATACCTGTGGATAGCGTTCGAATGACCAACCATCGCCTCGAAGCACCTTTTTGTAGCGGAGATCGTGAGCAACCGCTCCCATCGCAGGCGCCGAATCAGCGGAGGGTGGAATGGTCCATCCGCACGTTGCGCAGACCCACTGAATGCTCGCATCGCACCAAGCTTGCAGTGATTTCGTGTGCTCACCTTGCTTGGGCAAATACTCCATCCACAGTGCGTGCAATTCGTCTTCAAAAAATTCGAAGAACGGGCTTCCCCCGTAAGCGGTTTTCAGTGAACGCCAAGCCTGCACAGGTGATTGGTGATTGGAAAGGAATAGTTCGG
>CAXREW010000198.1:0-3453 GCA_964229455.1 Flavobacteriaceae bacterium
GGAAAGTTAAGGCAAAAGCGCCCTGTTCGGCATCGTCAGACCAGTAGCCGGCATCCAACGCGGCAGCTACCCGGCCGGCGTCTTCGTCCATGTTGGCCGCATAGTCCAAGAAAAAGGGAACGGACCACTGAATGGATAGCCGAAACAGCCGCAATTCCGGATGGTCCGGATCGGCTGCGATGGCGGCTTCCAATGGGTCCCGCTGGGCCTGGAAGGTCATGAGTTTTTCGAACGGATTGAACTGCGTTTCGGCCTCCATCATGCGCGCTGTTGCCAATAGGCCTTGTGCGAAGGCATTGGTGGAGTCGCTTCCAACCCAATGTTCAGCGGTGCGGATGAAGGCGGTGACCACTTCGGAGTTGGCGGGTGCCAGACACGCTTCTCGGTAGGCCGTTCGCACGTCTGTCAACGACAAGGGGTCTTGCGCCTTCGCCGTGGTGAGAACCAAAGCAAGGGCCAGCCCCAACAAAACGCTGGATGCAGCCGCCACACGCACCATTACAACAAGTTAAAGCTGTGGCGCAGGTAAGAGCTTACAGCCAGCGTGGCTTTCCGCGTGTTGGGAATGCGGATGCGTTCTTCCATAATGCGGTTGCTCGGAAGCGAACGGATTTTCTGGAACAACCGCTGGTAGTAGATGTACGCCACATAAACACCGAGTCGGCTGGTTTGCGGCAGCTGGACGATGCCTTTGTACGCTTCTTGAAAATCCGCGTTGATTTCCTCTTCGATGCGCGCCTTGGTCTCCTCGTTGAACGTGGTCATGTCCAAATTCGGGAAGTAGGTTCGGCCCATCTCAGCAAAATCCGCTTTCATGTCCCGGAGGAAATTGATTTTCTGGAACGCGGCTCCCAATCGCTCGGCGTACGGCTTCAAGCGCTCGTACTCGGCTTGATCGCCGTTGACGAACACCTTCAGACACATCAAGCCTACTACTTCCGCCGAACCCACGATGTACTCCTCAAATCCGGTGCGGTCGTAATCAAGCTTATGCAAGTCCCATTCCATGCTACGCAGGAACAAATCCACATGTTCCTTGTCGAGGTTGTACGCGTGGTAGACCCCTTGGAAGGCATGCAGGATGGGGTTGAGGCTTATTTTGTCACTCAGGGCATTTTCCGTGTCCTGCTTGAAGCGCTCGAACAAAACGGCCTTGTCGGCGTGGTGGAATGTATCGACAATTTCATCGGCAAATCGCACGAAGCCATAAATGGAATAGATGGGTTGCCGGAGGGTCGGTCCTAGGAACCGGATGCCCATTGAAAACGATGTGCTGTAGGACTTGGTGGTCAACACGCTGCACGCGCGGCATACCTGGTCATATAGCTGAATTCCGGTCATGGGATGGTAACAATGTACGGGTGGAATTGGTTCAATCAACTGCCACCACTTGATTTAATAGGTAAGTATGCGCCTCATTTCCAACAACTTCTCCACTGATGAGACTCGGTGGGACGCCGGGCCCTGGGGTGGTCAATTGGCCGGTGAAAAACAGCCCGGGAAGCTTGCTTTTCATCTTGGGTTTCCAAAATGCAGTTTGGCGCAACGTGTTCGCTAGGCCGTACGCGTTGCCCTTAAACGCCCGGTAATCTTCTTGGAATTCTTCATGGGCGAACGAGCGCTTATACACGATGTGCGGACGAATGTCCATTCCCACGTGCTGTTCCAACCGGTCGCACATTTCATCGAAGTAGCGATCCCGCAATCCGGGCTCGTCTTTTAAACCCGGTGCGAGCGGGATGAGGAAGAACATGTTTTCCGAGCCCTCTGGTGCGATGCCGTTGTCCGTTTTCGAAGGAGCACTCACGTAGAAGAGCGGATTGTCCGGCCACGTCTGTGTGTCGTAGATCGTCTCGGCGTGCGGACCGAACGGGGTATCGAAAAAGAGGTTGTGGTGCTGGAGTTGGGGCACGCGGTTGTTGACCCCCACATAGAAAAGAAGGGAGCTTGGTGACATCACACGGGAGTCCCAATATGCCGCATCGTACCGGCGCCACTGTGGTGGCAACAAGTGCTGCTCGACGTGGTGGTAATCCGCTCCTGCGACGACGGTCGGAGCGGACCATCGGGTGCCGTCCTGCAATTCGACACCGGTCACGCGGTGGCCGTCGTCGGTGATCTGCTTGACATCGCAGTTGTAGTGGAACCGTACGCCCTTCTTTTCGGCCACCCGCACCATGGCGCGCACGATTTCGTGCATGCCACCCATCGGGTACCACGTTCCGAGCACCGTGTCGGCGTAGTTCATGAGGCTGTACAAGGCCGGTGTTTTTTCCGGTTTGGCGCCCAAAAACAGCACCGGGAATTCGATGATCTGGAGGAGGCGTTCGTCGCTGAAGTATTTGCGGGCGTGCTCACTGAAGCTGCGCAGAAGGGTCAGCTTCGTGGATTGCTTGAGGGTCTCCCACGTGGCAAATTCCATGATGCTGTGGGCGGGTTTTTGGACAAACCCGTTCATGCCGATCTCGTACTTGACCTGGGCCTCGTCGAGGAAATCTTGCAGGGCATCGCCCGCGCCGGGTTCGATGGCGTCGAAGGTCGCCTTGAGCTCACTGAGGTCGGCTGGGATTTCGACGGGTCCGTTGTCAAACCAAACCGTGTAGGAGGGGTCGAGGCGCACGAGGTTTAACTCCTTCTTCACATCGCTTCCGAACTTCTTGAAATACGCTTCAAACACGTCGGGCATCCAGTACCAACTTGGCCCCATGTCGAACGTGAACCCTTCGGCTTCGAAAACCCGCGCACGTCCACCCGCGTGGTCGTGCCGTTCGACCAAATCAACTTGATGGCCCAATTCCGCCAGTTGCGTGGCGGCAGCGATGCCGGCGAAGCCAGCCCCAATCACGAGCGCTTCAGAAGGGTTAGAGGTTGACATGGACACAAAACAACGCCTTTCAGGTACTTGTTCAACGCATGAGCGGAAACTTCGCCGGTATCGGATTGTACTTTTGTGGTATGAGCACGGAACACGGTTTTGATCTTGTGGCCTTTGGCGCCCATCCGGACGATGTGGAATTGTTTGCGGGTGGAACGTTGGCCAAAAGCGTCGCCCAGGGCCTTCGCGTAGCCATCGTAGATCTCACCCGTGGCGAACTCGGCACTCGCGGCACCGCCGAAACGCGCAAGGCAGAGGCCGCTGCCGCTCAGGCCATCTTGGGCGTAGAGCACCGTGAAAACCTCGACCTCGGGGACGGTTTCTTCGAAGTGAATGAGGAGACGTTGCGCACCGTCATTAAAGTGCTGCGCCAACTGCGCCCCCTCCGCGTCATCGCCAACGCCCTGAGCGACCGCCACCCCGACCACGGGCGCGCCGCCGAGCTCATCCACCGCGCCGCGTTTTTGAGCGGCATGCCCAAAATCGATACCGGCCAAGAAGCCTGGAGGCCTCAAGCGGTTTACCACGGTATTCAGGACCATTGGTTGAATCCCGACTTTGTGGTTGACATTGAAGGG
>CAXREW010000199.1:0-3996 GCA_964229455.1 Flavobacteriaceae bacterium
GTGAAGCGAAGGCTTCGTTGAGCTCTACCGCTCCGAGGTCCTGCACGGTGATGCCCGCTTTCTCGAGAGCTTTCGGCACCGCGTGGATGGGGCCGACGCCCATGATGCGCGGCTCCAAGCCGCTCACGTGGTAACTGGCCAATCGCGCAATGGGTTCGATGTTCAATTCCTTGAGCATGCGCTCAGACACCAAGAGAACGAAGGCCGCGCCGTCCGAAGTTTGAGAGCTGTTTCCCGCCGTGACCGAACCGCCTTGGGCGAAGACGGGCTTCAATCGAGCGAGGCCCTCCAGGGTGGAGTCGCGGCGAACGCCTTCATCGGTGTCGACGACGTGGGTGCGCTCTTGGCGTTTTTCGTTTTCATCGAGGTAAACCTCGTTGACAGTGATGGATGCGATGCCCGGTGCGAATCGCCCGGCGGCGATGGCCGCCGCTGCACGCTGGTGGCTTTCGAGGGCGAAGGCGTCTTGTTCGTCTCGGGAGACGTTGAAGTCTTTTGCGACCGCTTCCGCCGTGAGCCCCATGCCCCAGTACCAGTCCGGATTGGCTTTTGCGACGCGGGCATTGGGAACGATGCGCCACCCACCAAATGGGATGGGGGACATGGTCTCGATGCCGCCGGCGAGGATGCAATCGGCCAGTCCGGCGTGGATTTTGGCCGAAGCGATCGCAATGGTTTCCAAACCGGAGGCGCAGTAGCGGTTGACGGTCATGCCCGGTACCTTGTCGGTGTCGAGCCCCATCAAACTCACCATGCGCCCGATGTTCAGGCCCTGCTCTGCTTCTGGGGTGGCGTTGCCCACAATGACATCGTCGATGCGTTCTTTGTCCAATTGCGGAAAGTCGGAGAGCAGCTTTCGAATTACTTGCTCACCCAGGTCATCTGGTCGGACAAAGCGAAAGGCTCCTTTGCCGGATTTTCCAACGGGCGATCGGTAGCCTCCTATGATGTATGCATTCATGGCGATTAGTTTCTCAAGATTTTACCCTTCTGAATCAGGCTCTGCATGCGCTCAAGGGTTTTGCGTTGCATGCACAGGGAGACAAACGCTTCGCGTTCGAGGTCGAGTAGGTATTGCTCCGAGACGGTCGTTCGCGCACTGAGGTCGCCTCCGCACATCACGTAACCAAGCTTTTCGCTGATCAATTGATCGTGTTCGGAGATGTAGTTGCCGCTCTTCATGCTGTGCGCACCGACGTACACGATGCCGAGTCCTTCTTGGCCGGCGACGGTGATGTCTTTGCGCTGCAGCGGCTGGGTGTAGCCGGCCTCGGACAGCTCAATGGCGGCCCGCTTAGCCCGCGCGAGTTGGTCGCGGCGGTTGATGACAACTTCGTCGATGCCTTCCCGCAGGTAGCCCAGTTCGAAGGCCTCGTGAGCCGAGGTAGCTACCTTGGCTTGTCCGATGGTGAGGAAGCGATCGCGCAACCGGTTGATGCGCATGTCCCCGTCGTGCATCTCGTCGTTCAAGCGCAGCACGAATTCTTTAGTGCCACCGCCCCCCGGGATGAGCCCGACGCCAAATTCTACGAGTCCGATGTAGGTCTCGGCGTGGGCGACAACCTTATCCGCGTGGAGGCACATCTCACACCCGCCGCCCAGTGCGAGCTGGTGAGGGGCCACAATGACCGGAATGCCGGAGTAGCGCAATCGCATGACGGTGTTCTGAAACATGCGAATGGCGTGATTGAGCTCATCGTATTCCTGTTCTACGGCCATCATGAAAATCATGCCCACATTGGCTCCGGCGCTGAACTGAGCTCCTTCGTTTGAAATGACGACACCACGCCAAGCATCGCCAGTCTCGGCGAGGTCAATGGCCTTGTTGATGCCTTCGAGCACCTCGGCGCCAATGGAATTCATCTTGGTATGGAACGCGACATTGAGGATGCCGTCGCCCAAATCTTGAATGGTCGTCCCCGAATTGGACCATACCGTCGCTGAATCGGGCAGCCAAGCCAGTGACAATCGGCCTTCTTGTCCTCCGACGGCCTCGTAGGCGCCCTTTCGGGGGTCCCAGCATTGGCGCACGCCATTGACGTTTCGGTAGAAGGTGCCGTCGCTCTGGGCCTTGAAGGTATCAATCCATTCAGGAACCGCCAATCCACGGTCCGCAATGGCCTTGAGGCCGTCTTCGAATCCGATGGCATCCCAGCTTTCGAACGCGCCCAACTCCCAACCGAATCCGGCGCGTAGGGCGTCGTCAATGCGGTAGGGCTCGTCCGCGATTTCCGGAACGCGGTTCGCAACGTACGCGAACACATCAGCGAAAATTCGGCGGTAGAACGTGCCGGCATCGTCCTGTCCGTTGAACAGCAATTTGGTGCGTTGTTCCAGGTTGTCCACGGCTTTGGCCATGTCCAACGTGGCAAACTTGGCTTTGACCTTGGGTCGGTATTCCAAGGTCTTCAGGTCGAGTGCGAGGATTTCACTTTTGCCCTGCTCGTTTTTGACCTTCTTGTAAAAACCGGCACCACTCTTTGATCCCAAAAGGTTGTTGTCCACCAGGTGCTTGACGAAGTCCGGCGTTTGGAACACCTCGGCGCGCTCGTCGTCCGGACAATTGTTCGCCACGCCGTTGGCTACGTGCACCAGTGTATCCAATCCGACCACGTCACACGTGCGGAATGTAGCGCTCTTGGGTCGGCCCATAGCCGGGCCGGTGAGCTTATCAACGGCTTCCACGGAGAGGCCCATTTCACTTACAGTGTGAAACAGCGCCTGAATAGCGAATACGCCGACACGGTTGGCGATGAAGGCAGGGGTGTCTTTGCAGAGCACGACTTGCTTGCCCAAAATGCGCTCGCCATAGGCCTCCAAGAACGAGAGTACTTCGGGCTTGGTTTTCGGTCCTGGGATGATCTCCAAAAGGGGCAAGTAGCGGGGCGGGTTGAAGAAGTGCGTGCCGCAGAAGTAGGCCTGGAAATCTTCGGACCGTCCTTCGCTGAGTTGGGCTAAGGGAATGCCCGACGTGTTGCTCGTGATGAACGTCCCGGGCGTTCGGAATTGCTCGACGCGTTCGAAAAGCTGCTGTTTGATGTCCAACCGTTCGACGACTACTTCGATGATCCAGTCGCACTCAGCGATTTGGGCCAAGTCGTCGTCAAAATTGCCCGTTGTGATGCGTTGCGCAAAACGCTTCGAATACAAGGGCGACGGGTTGGATTTGATGGCGGCCTTCAGGTGGCCATCCGCAATGGCATTCCGTGGCCCTTCAGCTGAGGGCAGGTCGAGAAGGAGCACCTCGGACCCGGTCTGGGCGAGGTGGCACGCAATGCGCGACCCCATCACGCCGGAGCCCAAGACCGCGGCGCGTTTGATTTTGTGGAATGGTATGACAGGTGTACTCATGGTGTTGAGGAATGATCGGAAGAGGATGGCACGTCCGCGGGGACGAGCACCTGTGGATTGTCAAGGATTTCGTTCAACCGTCGCATTTCATTCAGCAAGCGATCGACGGATTCGGCGCCTAGCAACTCGCGCAGCCGCTGGTTCACGGTCACCACCAAGTCACGGGCTTGCCGGCGGGCATCGATCCCGGCCTCCGTCAAGAAGACGCGCATCATGCGCCGATCGTGGGCATCAGGCCGACGCTCAATCCAGCCCATATCTTCCAGCCCACGCAGGGAACGGGACAAACTGGTGGATTCCATGCCCATTTTGGGGCCAAGGTTCGTTGACGGCGTACCGGATCGCTCGGTATGCAACAGAATAAATACGTAAGAGAATGGAATGCCACGCCGTTCGGCTTCACTCGCATACAGCTTGGAGAGTTTGGTCCATCCCCAGCGCAAGTGAAAATCAATGGTCTCTTGTGGCTTCACGTTTCCAAGGTACGCAACATTGCCTCTGCATGCATAGTATTCTGCCAAGGAAAGGGAAATGCATGCGCACCTGTAATCAGGGCTGGGCCATGCGACCGTCGATCAAGTGCAAACGGGCATCCCCGCGCTGGGCCATGGCGTCATTGTGTGTGACAACGACAAAGGTTTGCCC
>CAXREW010000200.1:0-15764 GCA_964229455.1 Flavobacteriaceae bacterium
CGATTATCCAGGCGGGGATGATTTGGTGCAGCGGCTGGGAACTCGCGAGCGCGGTTTCCAAGGCCGGCGGGCTGGGCATCATTGGCGCGGGCTCTATGTACCCCGAAGTACTGCGCGATCAAATCCAGAAATGCCAAGCGGCGACCGACCGACCCTTCGCGGTGAACGTCCCGTTGCTGTATCCGTCGATTGAAGAGCACATGGCCACGATCGTGGAATTGGGCGTGCCGATTGTGTTCACCAGTGCGGGCAACCCCAAAACCTGGACTGAGCACCTGAAATCACGCGGCATCCGAGTGGTGCACGTTGTCAGCAGCGTGAAATTTGCTCTGAAAGCGCAAGCGGCAGGTGTCGACGCGGTGGTGGCCGAAGGGTTTGAGGCTGGTGGCCACAACGGAAGGGAGGAGACGACAACACTCTGCTTGGTGCCCTCTGTGGCGGATGCGCTTGATGTGCCGGTGATTGCGGCCGGTGGTATTGGGGATGCGCGGGCCATCGTGGCGGCCTTTGCCTTAGGTGCAGAGGGTGTTCAAATCGGGAGTCGTTTTGTGGCTACGCCGGAATCTTCCGCTCACCAAGCGTTCAAGGATGAGGTGGTGGCAGCGGGCGAGGGGGCGACCCGTTTGAGCCTAAAGACATTGACGCCGGTGCGGTTACTGGACAATGCGTTTGCCCGGGAGGTGGTGGAAGCGGAAAACGCCGGCCAATCCCCTGAAGAGTTGAAAGCATTGCTGGGCCGAGGCCGGGCCAAAAAGGGCATGTTCGAGGGCGACCTCGACAACGGCGAGCTGGAAATCGGCCAAGTGAGCAGCCTCATTCAAGCGGTCAAACCAGCAGCTGAAGTTGTAACGGAATTGGTAGAGGGGTATTCGGCCCTGACGCGAGGCATGGAAGACCCCCGGTTCCATTGGGAATGATTGTGTTTTTTGACGGGGCTTGCGGGCTGTGCGACCGAGCCGTTCGCTGGCTGTGGAATCATACCGATCCGGATGTGCGTTTTGCACCGCTCCAAGGGGAGACGGCCAAGGAACGCGTTCCAGAAAAATTCCGAACCCCACCGTTGAGTACGCTGGTGGTTTGGGCAGATGGCATCATAAGCTTTGAATCGGACGGCCTCGCAGGAATTGCCCGTCGCATGCCTGGGTTACGCGGACGCATGGCGCGCGTATTGACGCTGCCCTTCGCGAGGCCGTTGGTGAACGTGGGCTACCGGTTCATTGCCCGGAATCGCCATCGCTGGTTTGGCACCACCTGCCGCTTGGCACCGGACCCTGAACGCTTACTTCCCTGAAGCTTCTGCGAAATGGGCCTGGATGGCCTTGGCGACCTTCAGGTTGACGACTTCCAAAAGTGCTTTTTAATCCTCTTTGCGGATGCCGTCGACGGTCTTGAAATGAGACAGCAAGGCGTGTCGGGTTTTGGGTCCCACGCCTGCGATGTCGTCCAACTCCGAACGGAGCGCGGCCTTGCTCCTTCGCTTGCGGTGATGTTCCAATGAAAACCGGTGGGCTTCGTTGCGCAGGTGCTGGATGAGCTTCAACGTCGAGGAGCGCTTGTCCAAGTACAGCGGGTGCTGATCGCCGGGGTAGTAGATTTCTTCGAGGCGCTTGGCGATGCCGATGATGGCGATTTTACCCCGCAGCCCCAACCCTTCGAGGGCTTCCAGCGCATGCGAGAGTTGCCCTTTTCCGCCGTCGATAACAATGAGTTGCGGGAGGGGTTCGCCTTCGGTGAGCAAACGATGGTAACGCCGGTGCACCACTTCCGTCATGGAGGCGAAGTCATCGGGACCGTCCACGGTGCGGATGTTGAATTTGCGGTAGTCCGATTTGGCAGGTTTGCCGTTTTTGAAGACCACACAAGCAGACGCGGGACTGGTGCCTTGGATGTTCGAGTTGTCGAAGCACTCAATGTGAACGGGTAGTTCTGTGAGGCGGAGGTCTTCCTTGGCAGTTTCCAACAGGCGTTGCGTCGCAGCCTCGGGGTGGGTTTGCTCCATTTGCTTTTGCCGGTCGCGCATGAAGAACCGCGCGTTGCGTTCCGACATTTCCACCAACCGCAACTTGTCCCCGCGCTGAGGCACATGCAGCTGGACTCCCTCGAGAGGCAAATCGATTTCGAACGGTGTGTAGATGGTGTTGGCGTCGCTGCCAAACTTGTCGCGCATCTGCACGATCGCGGCTTCAAGGATTTCCTTGGTGTCCTCCCCGAGTTTGCGTCTCACCTCGGAAGTATGGCCCTTGGTGATGGTGCCGTTCTGGATCTTCAGGAAGTTGACATAAGCGCACCGCGCGTCTTGCACGATAGAGTACACCTCGACTTCCGTGATGCCGGTGTGGACAATGGTATTTTTGGCCTGGTATTTTTTGACAGCAGCCAGCTTGCGCTTGTACTGCTCGGCTTCCTCAAATTGAAAGGCCTCGGCGGCTTCAGCCATCTTTCCTTGCAGGGTGCGCACGACTTCGCCGAGGTGGCCGCGTAGAACGTGGCGGATGGAGGCGATGCTCTCCATGTAGACTTTCTCGGTTTGCTTGCCCACGCATGGCCCCTTGCAGTTGCCTATGTGGTATTCCAAGCACACCCGGAACTTGCCGTTGTTGATGTTCTCCTCGGTCAACGCGAGGGCACAGGAACGGATGGGGTGGAGTTTGCGGCACAGGTCCAATACTGTGTGCATGACCTTGACGCTGGGAAACGGTCCGAAGTATTCTCTGCCGTCGCGGATGAGTTGGCGTGTGGCGAAAATGCGGGGGAAGCGCTCCTTCTTGATGACAATGAACGGATAGGTCTTGTCGTCTTTGAGCTGGATGTTGTAGAACGGCTTGTGCTCTTTGATGAGGCTGTTCTCCAGGAGCAAGGCATCGGCTTCGGATGGTGCGATGAGCCACTGGATGTCGTGGATCTTGGAAACGAGAAGCCGGGTCTTGCCGTTGTCGTGGTGCTTGGTGAAGTAGCTCGAGACGCGCTTCTTCAGGTTTTGGCCTTGCCCACATACAGGAGGCGGCGGTCCGCATCGAAGTATTGGTAGACGCCGGGCTGCTGGGGAAGGCGCGCCAATGTCTGTTCGATGTGTTCGGATTTTGCCATGGTTCCTGCGAAGTTCGGGCGGATTCTCCAACTACCTTCGAAGCATGGTATTTGTTACGGGTGCAACGGGTTTGGTCGGCCGGCATTTGGTGGATGAATTGCTCCGAAACGGGGAGCACGTGCGCGCCCTTTGCCGTCCGCAATCCGACTGCCAAGCGGTTCACGCTTTTCTCGCCAAAACAGGTACCGATGATGCTCGACTCGAATGGGTAGAGGGCAGCTTGCACGACGGGTTGTTCCTCGAAGAGGCCATGGCGGGTTGCCAGCGGGTGTTCCATTGTGCGGCGATGGTGTCGTTCCATCCGAAAGACGCCGAAACCATGATGCGCATCAACCGCGATGCAACGGGCTTGTTGGTCAATGCCATGCTTCACACCGGCGTGGAGGAATTGGTGCATGTGAGCAGTGTTGCGGCGTTGGGCCGCAAGCCCGGCGAACCCGTTCACGAAGACGTGCCGTTCGAGGATGGCAGGGATGTGAGCCATTACGCCCGCTCCAAATTTGCTGCAGAGCTTGAAGCATGGCGGGGACAAGAAGAGGGCTTGCGTGTACTGGCGGTGAACCCGGTGATTGTGCTGGGCGAGGGTGATTTTTCGCGAAGTTCTTCCATGCTTTTCACCCTTGTTCACCGAGGGCTCAGCTGGTACCCGATCGGGACGAACGGGTTTGTAGCGGCACGGGATGTTGCACGAGCTTGTACGGTGTTGTCAGACCAAGGGTGCTGGGGAGACCGGTTCGTTCTGTGTACGGAAAACGCCTCGTACCAGCAGCTCATGGTGTGGAGGGCGGAGTCCCTCGGCGTGCCTGCGCCGAGCCGCCCGTTGAAGGCGTGGATGTTGGGGGCCGCATGGCGTTTGAGCGCGCTCTGGGAGCGCTTGACCGGACGTCGGGCGCCCATTTCAAAGGAGTCGGTGGAGAACACCAGCAAAGACCACCGCTACGCCACCACCAAGCTCGAAGATGTGCTGAAGTCAAAAGGAGTGGATTGGGCATACGAGCCCATTCAGACGACTATTCAAACTACTGTTCCCGCCGTCTTGAACGCATTGGGTCCAGTGAAGAAGTAGGGGCGACCGAGTCCTTTTCCGATTCGGTGAGCTGGCGCTCCAATTCTGTCAGGTTTTCAGCCACCTCTTCCAGCAAGGCATCCATTTCGACGGGCCGCTGGTACCACCACGTGTACGTGGTCTTGAACCGCTCTTCATCGATGCCCCATCGGTCGTAAAGTTCGGCGTAGTGGGATAGGGCACGCTCTTGCCCATCGTCGTTACGGAACAAGCGCTGCTTCAACGCCCCCTCAATCAAGTGGACTTCCGTCAAGACTTGGACAAAGGTGTCCCGCTCGATGACGCCTTCCGGAGCGGGTCGTCCGTCGAAGGTGACGCCGGTTCCGCAACCTGCTAGGAGGAGGATCGTAACGATGGTTGTGCCAAACCGTTTCATCGGTTGAAGGCGAGGCGTTCGCCGGCGTGGTTGCCGTGTTCGGTTAGGATGTGCTCGCCGTTGTACACTTGAACGCCATTGACCCAGGTGCCGCGGATGCGGGATTTGAAGGTGCTGCCCTCAAACGGCGACCAGCCGCATTTGTACAGGATGTTGGACTTGGTCACTTTCCAAGGGTCATTGGGGTCGACCAGCACCAGGTCGGCTTTGTGCCCGGCGCGGATGTACCCGCGGTCGGTCATATCAAACAAGTCAGCAACCCGATGCGCCATCAAATTGACGACTTCCTCCACCGGTAGAACCCCTTGGTGTACCATCTCAAGCATGGCTGGTAAGGCGTGCTGAACGAGTGGTCCGCCGGAAGGCGCTTGGAAGTACGAGCCGGATTTTTCTTCTGTGGTGTGTGGCGCGTGGTCCGTGGCGACGACGTCGATGCGCCCATTCAGGATGCCGGCGCGGATGGCTTCTCGATCTTCCGCTGTTTTGACGGCGGGGTTCCACTTTATGTGGGTGCCTTTCGAGGCGTAATCCGCATCGGTGAACCAAAGGTGGTGGATGCACGCTTCAGCTGTGATGCGCTTCTCGGTGGAAGGGATGTCGTTGCGGAACAGCCCGACCTCTTTGGCCGTTGAGATGTGCAAAATGTGAAGGCGCGTGTTGGACTTTTCGGCCAATTCCACAGCCATGGAAGACGATCGGTAGCACGCTTCAGCGCTGCGAATGAGCGGATGTTGGTCGATGGGTACGAACTCCCCATAACGCTCGCGCGCAGCCGCCGAGTTGCGCCGGAGGGTGGCCTCGTCTTCGCAGTGGGTGGCTACGAGGGTAGGGCTTTCCTTGAAGACCGCTTCCAGCACGGCGCGGTTGTCGACGAGCATGTTTCCGGTGGACGAACCCATGAAGACCTTGACGCCGCAAACCCGGCGTGGGTCGGTCTTGAGCACTTCATCGAGGTTGTCGTTGGACGCCCCCATGAAAAACGAA
The DNA here is from genome assembly GCA_964229455.1 of Flavobacteriaceae bacterium. Lineage (GTDB taxonomy): Bacteria > Bacteroidota > Bacteroidia > Flavobacteriales_D > Sanyastnellaceae > UA16. The sequence continues at coordinate 5,515 of CAXREW010000200.1, forward strand.
TAATTCACGGCGCTGACCTCAGCGGCGCGTTCGTACTTGTCTTCGAGGAGTTGCTGCGTCAATGCTTGCGGTACCGTGTTCGGCATCTCCATGAACGAGGTGATGCCGCCGGCTGCCGCAGCAGCGGATTCCGTGGCGATTTCTCCCTTGTGGGTCAACCCGGGTTCCCGGAAGTGAACTTGGTCGTCAATGGCACCCGGCATCAACCAAAGCCCTTGGGCATCGATTTGGATGGCCTCGGATGCCTCGGGGTGCTGGTCGCAGGCGGCGCCCACGGCGCCGATGGTGCCGTCACGTGCAATGAGCACGTCGCCGACCTCTACTTTTCCTTCGTTGACAATGGATGCGCGAATGAAACGGGTCGGCGTGGCGGTCATGGATCTAGTTTTTGTTGGCCGGGCGGATGGGGCGGAACCGCATTTGGAGCACGCCCAGGAAGGCTTCCTGGAAGATGTTCATGCTCATTTTGCTCGTACCCAATTCCCGATCGACAAAGGTAATGGGCACCTCGTCGATGCGAAAGCCCAACCTTCGTGCGTTGTATTTCATTTCGATTTGGAAGGCATAGCCGATGAAACGGATGCGGTCCAAATCAATGGTGCGCAGCACTTCGGCGCGGTAGCACTTAAATCCAGCAGTTGAATCGCGGACTCCCAGCCACAGAACCGTGTTGACGTAAACCGAAGCGAAGTAGCTCATCAGGATGCGGCCGACGGGCCAGTTGCTCACTTTTCCGCCGCGGGTGTAGCGCGAGCCGACGGCAACATCTGCTCCATCAACGCAAGCTTGGCGCAAGCGCGGCAGGTCTTGGGGATTGTGCGAGAAGTCACAATCCATCTCATAGATCAGCTCGTACCCCTGCTCCAATGCCCACCGGAATCCAGCGATGTATGCAGTTCCCAGTCCTAACTTACCTGAGCGTTCGAGCAAGTGGATGCGTTCGGGATTGTCGGCTTGCTTGGCTTTGACGGCAGCAGCGGTGCCATCTGGCGAACCGTCATCTACGATAAGAACATGAAAGGGAGGGTCCAAGGCGAGAACGGTTTCGAGCATGCGCTCGATGTTTTCGATCTCGTTGTAGGTCGGTATGATAACAACACTTTCGGCCATGACTAACAGCTCATCCGGAGCACATTGATTTCGGCATCCGACAAATGCCGGAAACTACCGCGTGGAACGTCTTTTTTCGTGAGCGGCCCGAGGGTCACCCGGTCCACTTTGATCACGTGGTAGCCGAGTTGCTCCAGCATGCGCCGGGCAATGCGACTCCGACTGGACACGACTTTCAACCCGATTTGGTTGCGTTCCTCGTTGGCGAACTCAGCTTCTTCTGCTCGGACGAAGCCTTTATCTACAACAAATCCTTTTTTCAGCTCTTCGAGGTGGCTGGATTGCACCCGTTCGCCCAAAGCAATGTGGTAGAGGCGCGCTGCTCCGGATTGCGGGTTGTTCATGCGGACCATCAACTCTTCGTCGTTGGTGAAGAGCATGAGACCGGTACTCTCGCGGTCAAGTTTGTCGATGGAGCGGATGGTTTCTTTGCAGGCCTTCTGCACCAGCTCAGCAACTCCCCGGCGGGCGCGTGCATCACCGATGGATGTTCCAAAGCCTTTGGGCTTGTTCAAGAGGACATAGCGCTTGGTTTCGGGACGGATGGATGTACCTCCCACTTGCACCGTGTCGCCGGCGTTGACCCTGTAGCCCATTTGAACCACAATTTCACCATTGACCGTAACGACGCCTGATTCGATGAGCGCATCAGCTTCCCGTCGTGAACAGACTCCGGCATTGGCGATGTACCGGTTCAATCGCATCGGACCACCGGAGGGCCCCAGTGGCTTGCGGGCGCGGGGCTTTGAGCTGCGGCCTCCTGGTCGGCCTCCTGGACCGGACTTGGTGCCGGGACGAAAATCACTTCGTCCGGAGCGAGATGCGTTGGAGCGGCTGTTTGAACGACCGCCGGAACGCCCAGAGGATGCAGGCTTCTTCATGGGGCAAAGATACCTCAAGTCGGCAGGCAAATGAACGCGTCCGGAATGTGATTGACGCGACGTGTGTGGCGGTTGTACTCGATGGAGATGATATCAAAACGGATTTGCGATGCGTTGATATCGTGGATGCGCAAGAAATGATGCGTAGCCTTAATGATGCGTTCTTGCTTTCGGCTATTGACGGCTTCAACACCTGCGTCCCCAAACCCCCACTTGCGCACCTTGACTTCCACAAATACCCACACCTTCCCGGCTCGGCCGATGAGGTCGATTTCAAACCGATTCCAACGCCAATTGCGGAGGAGGACTTGGGTGTTGTTTTTTTCGAGGTGAATGACCGCCAGCGTCTCGCCCCAACGCCCTCGTTCGGTTGTATTCATGGCCCAATGATGGGCGTTTATGGGCACGGCAATGACAGGTGCTTTCTGAACGTCTTTCGGAAGTTGATATGCGATCAGTTCAAGACCAACTGAGTATTACCAATGGCCTCGTCGCCTTCCAGCAATTGGATGACGTAGGCCCCTTCGGAGAGGGACCCCTCGGGGATATAGAAAATGCACGCTTCCACCCGGTCGTGGTTGTCGTCGACCTGTCGCGTCGCGCTGATGGGGGTTCCGCTGGCGGTGGTGCGCTCGGTTTGTTCACCCGCGAGGACTTCGCCGGCTTCGTTTACGACTTGCAAATGCAAGGTCTTGGTGCCCGCTTCCGCGATTCTGTTTTCGAGCAGGGTAAAACAAACCTTGACCATGCTCGTACGGGAAGCGCGATCGGTGTCGCGTTGCCGACCATTGGAAAGGACGCGAATTCCCGTTGCAGAGGCTTCCGCCGCTTGAAGGGTTTGACCAGCCACGATCATCTCCTCCATGTTTTGTTGGCGTTCGACCAAGTTGGCGTTGCGCTCTTGGATGGCTTCGACCCGTGCACGCATCTGGTCGTTCTCATCGATCAGCGCGAGGTTGAGTTGATTCAGGGAATCGATGGTCGCCACGTAGCCCTTCATGATGCTACGAAGGGTTTCGGCTTCTTTCTTCACCTTGCCGAGCTCCCAGTTGCCATTTTTGACCCGGGTCATCAGCCGGTCGATTTGTCCGCGTTGGTCGGCGATTTCGGCGAGCATTAAGGCATTCTCTGTGGAGAGAGTATCGTAGCTGAACTGCAGTTTTTCGAGGTCAAAAAGGACCTGGTCCCGTTCGAGGGTGAGGGTGGCGTTGTCCCCCTCAATGGCCTCAATCGTTTCCCCTTTTTGGTACAGCTGAAGCCCTAGGAACAGGCAGATGAAGGCCAATACCGCAGAGACGGCAATCAGGATGCGTTGTGAATCCATGAATTGAGAGGAGCGGGATTAGTCGTCGGAAAGAGCGAAACGAATGGGCAACACCAACTCGACGTTCACCGGCTTGCCGTTTTGTGTCCCAGGGGTGAAACCGGGCAATCCGCGCACGACGGTTTCGGCCGCTTTGGCCAATTCTTCAGGGCCCTTCAGCACCTTGGTTTCACTGACTTGACCCGTTTTGTTGATGACAAACTTGACGATGACCGTGCCTTCGATGCCGGCTTTCTGGGCTTCTTTGGGGTACTCCAGTTTGTTCATGATGTGCTCCATGATGCCTTGATTGGAGCATGTTTCGCGCTCTGTTCGGTCTTCGATGAGGGCCCATGAATTTAAGATGGGCATCACCTCCGGGGCGTTGACCGGAGTGTCTTGAGCTTGGGCTCCAAAGGACAACAGGACGAAGCAAATGGCTGCGAGTGCAGAGCGTGAACGGACAAGGGTTTCAATCTTTCGCATGATGTAAAGTAACAGCATTCCAACTACAAACGCGAGAATCAAAGGGTTTAGTTCATCCCAGAGGCACAGGCCACAAATTGTTGATAACCATGGTTCATAGCTTTTCGAAATGAGGTGTTTCGGCGAGGCGGACCCCGGCTAATTTGGTTTTACAAATCAAACCCTATTCCGCATGAAGCGAATTTTTACGTTACTGCTTTTGACCGTAGCCTTTGGGCTCAACGCGCAAGAGCGCTATTTGGATGAAATTTTTGATGAGGTTCAAGTCACGGAAGACGTGGAGTACGCCTCAAACATCACCGTGATCACCGCGCTGCAGGGATTGCCCCCGATGCAAATGACGCAGTTCATGGACGTGTATGAGCCCGTAGGCGACACCCTGACTAGCCGTCCGCTCATCCTGTTGTTCCACACCGGAAACTTTTTGCCTCAGTACCTCAACGGCTCGCCCCTCGGCACTCGAAAAGACAGCTCCATTGTGGAATTGGCCAACCGGTTTGCTCGCATGGGATATGTTACGGCATCCGTCGATTACCGCCTCGGGTGGAACCCGCTTGCAGGCACGCAAGTGGAGCGCACGTACCAGTTGATCAACGCAGCCTACCGTGGCGTGCAAGACGCGCGTACCGCCGTTCGCTACTTCCGCATGAACGCCGCCGAAATGGACAACACCTTTGGCATTGATCCCGACAAAATCGCCATGTTTGGCGACGGCACCGGCGGATACGTTACGCTGGCTTCGGCGACTTTGCAGGACTACAACGATATCATTTTGAATAACGCTGGAGAAGCCATCGAGAGCTTCTGGTACGATCCCGGTGACGGTTCCTACATCCCGATGGTCATCGAAGCCATCAACGGTGATCCGGAGGCCAAGCAAGACGGCTTTGCTCCTGACGGCACCCAACTCTGTGTCGGACACTACCCCGAATACAGCTCGGAATTCAACTTTCAGATGAACACAGGCGGCGCCATGGGTTCCGCCGAGTGGCTCGATGCGGGTGATGTTCCGATGGTTAGTTTCCACTGCCCGCACGATCAATTTGCCCCGTACACCACAGGGGTGGTTGTGGTTCCGACGACCAATGAGCCGGTCATTGAAGCTACGGGAGCGTATGACTTCCACGCAATCATCAATGCCCAGGAGGCGCCGAACAACAACGATGTGTTCCAGAGCTTGGAATTGGCCGACGACATTTCGGTGGCAGCCAACGCGTTGAATGACGGCATGGACGGGTTGTACCCGGTGTTGAACAACTACGTAGACGGTGCGCCGTCGGAGCCGTTTGACAGTTCACCTTGGCAGTGGTGGGACGTCGCCATTACGCAAGCGGTGGACTCCGCCAACGGCACGAGCATCACGGCCACCCAGTTGTCGTTGAACCCGACCATGGGCCCCGATGAAGCGCTTCCGTGGATTGATGTCATCCAAGGCTATACGGCCCCCCGCATGGCGGCAGCATTGGGCTTGACGGAGTCGAGCAGCGGCGTGGAAGACGTGGTGAAAGGCGAGACCTTCACCGTCTACCCGAACCCGACGAGCGGTTACACAACCATTGCCTTCAATGAGCCGGCGCCTTTCTGCTCGCTCTACACCATGGACGGCCGCATTGTGCGCCAGTGGCCACTGATTGGTGTCGAAGGCAGCTTCTCTGTTGACCTGAGCAACTTGACCGTGGGCACCTACGTGGTCCAAATCGGAAACGAATCCCAGTTGGTATCCATCGTTCGTTGATGGATCACCTTTAGTCTGAACAAAACCCCGGGTGTTCGCGCATCCGGGGTTTTTTGAATCATTGAACTTTGGAAACAGCTCCCAATCCCTCCGCTTGGTCACGCATCGTCGAGATTTTGAGGCCACAGCTCATTGAGCGCCTTCAAATTCGTGACTTAGCAGACCCTGAGTCCACCATAGAGGGCATCAAAAAGGACATTGAATTCCGTGGATTCAACCTTTGGATTCTCGTTTTCTCCATCGTGATTGCGAGCATTGGTTTGAACGTGGACTCCACGGCGGTCGTCATCGGTGCCATGTTGATCTCGCCGCTCATGGGCCCCATCATGGGATTTGGGTTGGGGGTCGGCATCAACGACGCGGGGACCGTGCGGAAGTCCCTCACCAACCTTGGGGTTGCGGCCGGCATTGCCGTGCTGTCGTCGGCCATTTACTTTCTCATCTCTCCGATTGACGAGGCCGGCAGTGAGCTTTTTGCCCGCACCAATCCTACCTTTCTCGATGTGTTGGTGGCCTTGTTTGGAGGCTTGACGGGCATCCTCGCGGGCTCTCGTAAGGAGAAGAGTAATGTCATCCCCGGAGTGGCCATCGCCACAGCCTTAATGCCCCCATTGTGCACCGCCGGCTTTGGTTTGGCCAACGGCGAATGGGAGTACTTCTTCGGTGCGTTTTACCTGTTTTTGATCAACGCCATCCTGATTGCGACGGCTACGACGCTCGTGGTTCGCTACCTCAACTTCCCGCAAGCCACCTTCGTCGATCCGGTGCGCGAGCGGAAGTACAAACGCTATTTCGCAGTGGCGCTGCTTGCTCTGGTCATTCCGTCGGGGTGGATTTTCTACAAAACCGTCAGCGAAACCGTCGTTACCTCGCGCATCGAAGGATACGTCACGGAGTACGCTAAGTTCCCCGGAACGGAGGTGGTCAAATCCGAGATTGTCTGGGTGTCCGGCGCTCCGCACGTGCACTTGGTACTTTTGGGCGAGTTCGTGCCGGAGTCATTGGTGGACCAGTGGACTGAGGGGCTGGCGAAGGCGGTACCCGATGCCGTGATGCATGTCGTGCAGAACACGAAGGACGCTACGGGGCTGGCGGAGATGACCCGACTCATTGACCTCTACAGCGAGGGCCGAGAAGCATTGGCCCTGCGCGACGACCAAATCCGTTTGCTCCGCGAAGAGCTCGCCACAGCCACCGAACAACTTTCAGGGCTACAACTGCCACCTTCGCTGGGGGAAGAGATTCAATTGCAACACCCCGCCGTTGAAGGTGCGCGCATGGGGCTGATCCAGGCGACGGGATCCGATGGTACCACGCCGTGGGTTGAGGTGCTGTGGGCGCCTTCATCCGACTCCGTCACATGGGACGAACGAGACGCGCAACGCATTGAATCGTGGTTGCGGGTGCGGCTTGGCGATGCTGCCGCTGAAATCAAGCACGTCCAATCAGAGGTGGAAGGGGCAGCCGGTTGAGGGCTTGGCTTGCTGCCACAACGGGGCCTGGTAGAAAAAGTTGGTGTGCTGGCAGACCGTGTTGTCGTATTCCCGGTGAAATTGGGGCGTTTGCGGCCCGGAAAGGGGCGGGTTGAGCCAGGACCAGTCACCGGTTACCTCGCGCTCTTTCCCCGACTCATGCGTACAGAACGCTTCGAATTGCGCTCCGAGGTTGTGGTGGTCGCCCACCGAAATGCCTGCTTTGTCAAAGCTGTACAGAACGGCACGGTTGAGCTCGACCAGCGCCCGATCCCGCCAGAGGCTGCGTTCGGCGCTGGTGTCGAGTCCAAAGCACTGAGCTATGGCTGGCAGCCGGTCGTACCGATTGGCGTCGGCTAAGTTGCGCGCGCCAATTTCAGTACCCATGTAGTAGCCGTTGAATGGAGCGAAAGGATACACAATGCCCCCGATTTTGAGGGCCATGTCAGCCAAGACAGGCAAGGCATACCACTGGAGTTGGAGCTCGGCAAATGCGGCCTTTTCGGGGTGTTCGAGCCGGACCTCTTGCGCTAATTCCGGCTGCTCTGCCAGGACATCATGTGCGTAGCCGGGCCACTCGTCCCAATAAAATTGCCAAGGCAGCAACGTATAGTCGTCTTGCTTCTCAGGCTTCCAACCGACTTGCAAGAAATGCGACGTGATGGCACGGGAGTCCGGGTCGCCTGCCGATGCAAACCCGGCGTAGCGGATGAGTTGATGATTGGCCATGCGGACCGGGTCGGGCCGACCGGGTGTGCGTGGGGCAAAAATGCTAATGATGCTTTTGATTTTGCCGTCGCGGTAGGCATTCGTCAGATGGTCCGTCAGGGCTTCGATGGCACGTTCTTCTCGATCAGGTGCGTTGTGGAGCGTTCGGCAATCGCGCACTTCCAAGGAGCGCCAAAGGTGCCGGCCAATGCAGCGGTTGCTGTGCTTCCAGGCTAAGCGCGCTCCGAATTCGAGTTCCCGAGCGGTGTGTGTGTACAGACCGGTCGTTTGTACCTCGTTCGAAATTTCCTTCAAGCGCAATTCACAGGCTTCTTCCGAAGGCGGGTCTGCTTCGGGATGCGCGCGCCACGTTTCCAGAAACTCAGCGGCTTCTGTTACCAAGTCATTGCTGTCCATTTCGTGTGCGCTCATGGGATGGTAAACCAAGCGTTTGAGCCCACAAAATGTTCGCGATTAACCGTTGCCGGGCTTGAATTTCCGGCCTCCAAAGTTGTTGCCGCCCTTCTTTCGTGAAGGCCGTTTGCCACGGCCGTTGCCTTGTCCCTGTCCCTGCTTTTGCCCTTCACCCGAGCGCCCACCCGGCCCTCCGGGTCCGCCGGTTTTGTTGAAGGGTCGCTTGTTCCGGGGCTTCTTCTTGAACGAGCGCTTACCGTCGCTGGAACGTTGGCCACCGCCGCCCTTGTTGCTCTCATTGGAGCGCGTTCCTCGGCCTCGGTGCAGCGGAATGTCTTCCATGCCGTTGTGCCAGGGATGGTCTTCGATGACGGGTACTTCTCGGTCCATTAAGCGCTGGATGTCTTCCATGTATTTGCGCTCGTCGGCTTCATTGACCAATGACCAGGCGACGCCGCTGGCGCCTGCGCGGCCGGTTCGGCCGATGCGGTGCACGTACGTCTCTGAGATGTTGGGAATTTCAAAGTTGATAACGTGGCTCACGCCCGTGACGTCAATGCCACGGGAGGCGATATCCGTGGCGATGAGGATGTTCAGCTCCCCCGCCCGGAAGGCCTTCATGGCCCGGTCGCGCTGGGGTTGGGTCTTGTTGCCGTGGATGGCTTCGGACTTGATCTTGTTGCGCTTCAGGTGGCGGACGACTTTATCGGCGCCGTATTTGGTGCGGGTGAAGACCAAGGCCGTTTCAACTGCCTCTTGCTTCAACAGGTGCACCAAGAGTTCTCGTTTGTCGTTTTGATCCACGAAAAGCATGTGCTGGTCCACTGTATCAGCCGCGGTGCTCTCCTGTGCCACCTCAACGCGCTCGGGATCCTTGAGCATGGTGCTGGCGAACTGCAAAATGTTGGGCGGCATCGTGGCTGAGAAGAAGAGGGATTGCCGGTTCTGCGGAAGGTGCTTGACCACGCGTCGCAGGTCGTGAATGAACCCCATGTCCATCATGGTATCCGCTTCGTCGAGCACGAAGTAGTCCAAGTGCTGCAGGTTGACGAATCCCTGTTCCATGAGATCCAACAGCCGACCGGGCGTGGCGACGACGATGTCGACCCCGCGGCGGAGTTTCTGGACTTGGCGTTGCTGGCTGACGCCGCCAAACAGCGTTACGGAGAACAGCTTCATGCCTTGCGTGTAACCGAGAATGTTGTCCTCGATCTGCATCGCCAGCTCCCGCGTGGGGGTGAGGATAAGTCCGCGAATGGGGCGGAATTGACCGCTGTATCGCTCCAGGTGGAGGCGGTGGATCATGGGCAAGCTGAAGGCCGCGGTTTTACCGGTACCTGTCTGCGCTACACCGAGGACATCATGTCCGGCGAGCACTTTGGGGATGGCTTGGGCTTGGATGGGGGTTGGGGTTTCGTAACCCAGCGCTTGGATGGCCTTCAGCACGGGTGCGCAAAGGCCCAATTCATCAAATGAACTCAATAGGATATCAAATCGTGAGCAGCGCAGTTTCGCGCTAATCGTGCCGTAAAGGTCGGTGAAGATGTTCGACGTAAAACCGTGCTTTTGATTTCTTTTCACTATGTTGTGATGACAATCACCAACACACCAAAGATGTTGTTACGACTCACACCTCGAAATCAACTTTTAGGCTTCATTCTGTTGGCTACCGCAACCCTAGCTGTAGCCTGTGGTCAATACTTTCGAGCGACGGAACATTATTCGGGTGAAATCGAGGAAACCCTCGAAGGCATCGTGAGTCCGGCGTTTTACAATGTTTTTGTGACGCCGAGCGGGCAGGACATTTTTCAGTTGAACTACTTCTTTTACGACCGTATGGCGCGCTCGGTTGTAGGGATTTATAAGGAAGTGGATCCTGAATTGGCGGCGCGCAACTATCTGTATGCACCCAAGATGAACCGGTACACCCGGGAAAAAAACGGAAGCATCGACGGGCCGGGAGGCTTGGTGTACGAAATTCGGATCCAGGCCAACGAGGTAAATTTTGATGGAGGATCCCCTGAAGATGGTTTGCGCGTGGAGATCCCTATTGAGAACATCTATCGGCTTGACTTGCTGGAGCACAATGAGGCGACAGGTCTTTTGTTGAAAATAGGGGGAGGAGTTGCGGCCTCGTTTGC
>CAXREW010000201.1:0-2019 GCA_964229455.1 Flavobacteriaceae bacterium
CTTATCAAACATGTGCATCGAACCGCCCGTGCCTGTACTCGTTCCGGTGCGGCGCCCGTACAATTCAGCCATCACAAACTTTGGGTCTGTGCCGAGCACCAAAGGGTGAGCGTGGTCGCGGTAGGCCGTGATCATCCGATCAGACGGACGGATGGCTTCCGAAATGCCTGCGAGGATTGCCTCTTGTCCAATGTACAAGTGGCAAAATCCTCCAAATTTTTGTTGGATGTAAAGCTGACCACAACGCTCCTCAAACTTGCGCATGAGGTACATGTCGCGGAACCACCGCTGGTAAACCTCCTTGGAGTGCGGGACGGACGCGGCTTTCTTGGCGGCCTTCTTCGGCGCTTTTGCCTTGGCTTTGGCCGGGGTTGTAGGTGTGCTTGTAGACATGGTTTACGAGGTCTAGAAGTGCAAATATAGGTTTGACTTTTCGATGATTTGACACCTGTATTTCGATGGCCATTCTACCGGCTCCATATAGTGTATTAGGTACACGAAATTTTCAACTCAACCAAACACCACCTGGAACGGTTTCACCAGAAGAAGGTATCCGTGAAGTAACCAGCAAAAATGCCCGCATACTTGGCGTTTTTCGTACCTTTCTGGTCTTGAACCTGGAAACCGCCCTTGCATCCCTTTCCCCCATCTCACTATCCGAAATCGAGGGGGCTGAACTCATGAGCCGTTTGGATCAGAAGTACCTGATTCACCGGGACTGGGTACCGCAATTGGTTGATGCAGTCAAAGACGCCTACAGAATCTTGGAGGTGGACGGCGCACGGCAAACCGAGTACCGGAATCGGTTCATTGAAACCGAGAGCCAAAGCTCTCTCAACGAGCACACCAGAGGCCGCAACATCCGATTCAAAGCCAGGATTCGCCAATACGGCAGCAACCTGCGCAGCTTCCTCGAGGTCAAAGAAAAAACCGTTCACGGCCGTACGGTCAAGGCACGCATTGAACGTGACGCCGCCTCGGGAATTCAACGCGACTTGACGCCCGAAGAATTGCAATTCCTCAGCAGTCACTACAAGTACGGAGACCCCGAACTCTCAGAGGTCACCTGTTACTTCAATCGATTCACATTGGTCTCGAACGACCAAGCGGAACGCATCACCATTGACAGCGAAATTGTTTTCCGCTCCGGCGACAAGGAAGAAAGCCTTGGTGACCTCTGCATCATGGAAGTCAAGCAAGAACGGATCAACCGAAACTCGCCCTTACTCCAGGCGCTGGAACAATTCAAATTCGAGTATACCCCGCTGGGAAGAAGGACGAGCATGTCCAAGTATGTGGTTGGTATGTTACTTTTGGACCCTAACCTGCCCCCTCGAACGTACCGTTCGGTGATGAAACGCGTCCGGCGCATGAGGGAAAACTTACATTGAAGCGATGGATAACGTGTTGAATCTGCTCATCCCATTTGCCGGGAACTTGGTCTCGTGCCTGGTGCTCGTCCTCGGCATCTACCATGTCATTTCGAAGCGCAGAGATTACGTTTTCTCCTTCATCTTGGTCTCGTCCGCCGTCTACTTGCTGTGCAACCTGCTCATGGCCGTAGAGATTGATCTGGCGTTTGCGCTGGGGCTTTTCGCCATTTTCGGCATCATCCGTTACCGAACCGATGCCATTCCGATTCGGGAGATGACCTACCTGTTCATCGTCATTGCGTTGTCGGTATTGAACGCCTTGGCCCCTGCCTCCACAGGATGGATTGCCGTTAGTGCCGCCAACGTAGCCGTCTGGGTCATCACGTTCGTCTTGGACCGGCTGTGGGCGATTCGCCACCTGGCTACGAAAGTGGTGATTTACGATCGCGTCGATTTGCTAGCGGAAGGACGTCGGGACGAATTGATTCGAGACTTGGAGCAGCGCACCGGTGTTTCCATCATCCGCATTGAGATTGGCAAAGTGGACTTGTTGCGCGACACTGCGGTCATCAAGGTGCACTTCGACGGCGATGCCCAACCGGGGCATTTCGAAAGCCAAGGCGGCCGTTAAGCTTTTTCCAACAAC
>CAXREW010000202.1:0-6872 GCA_964229455.1 Flavobacteriaceae bacterium
AGGCAAAACCTACGCTGGGCTCGGGGCCACCCTGCGCGAAGGGGCAGAACGCAAGCGGCTCGGTGAAAGCGTGACGGGGCTTCAACTCATTTGGATTGCGCCCCTTCGCGCCTTGACCACGGACATCCAATACAGCGCCCAGCGCATGGTCGACGGCATGGCGCTGGATTGGGAGGTCGGTGGTCGCACCGGGGATACCTCGAGCAAGGAGAAAGCGAACCAACGCAAGAAGATGCCGCACATCCTCATTACGACGCCGGAATCCCTGCACGTGATGTTGGCCATGAAGGGGGTGGAAAAGCGGTTTAGTGAATTGCGAATGATGGTGGTGGACGAATGGCACGACCTCATGGGTACCAAACGCGGGACGCAAGTGGAGTTGGCTTCGGCATGGTTTCGCCATGTGGCTCCTCATTACCGATGCTGGGGTATCTCTGCGACGGTGGGAAACCTCGATGAAGCTCTGCGCGTGCTCATTGGCCCCGAACGCCCCGGACGACTCGTCCGGTGCGATTGGACAAAGCGGACGGAAGTGCGCTCGCTCATGCCCAACCAATTTGAGCGCTTGCCATGGGCAGGACACATCGGGGTCAAGCTTGCTGAGCACGTGGTGGACGTCATCCGTGACCACGAGAGCACACTCATTTTTACGAACACCCGGGCCCAGTCGGAGATATGGTACCACAAGTTGCTGGAGGTGGCGCCCGACCTCGCTGGGGTACTCGCCTTGCACCACAGCTCCATTGCCAAAGACTTGCGCGATTGGGTGGAGGATGCCTTGCACGAGGGGCATTTGAAGGCCGTGGTGTGCACGAGCTCTTTGGATCTCGGCGTGGACTTCAGGCCGGTGGAAGCCATTGTTCAAGTGGGCGGCCCAAAGGGTGTGGCGCGCTTCATGCAACGGGCAGGGCGTTCCGGCCACCAGCCGGGAGCCACCAGTCGGATTTTCTTCTTGCCAACCCACGGTTTGGAGTTGATCGAAGCGAGCGCCCTTCGGGATGCCATGGCGGCACAGCGCATTGAGCCGAGAGAGCCTTTGGTGCGTTCGTTTGATGTGTTGATTCAGTTCATGTGCACACTCGCCGTTGGAGATGGCTTTCGCCCTGATGACTTGCAACATGCCTTGGCCGGCACCCATGCGTTCGAAAGCGTTGACGAAGAGGAATGGCGCTGGTGTTTGTCATTCATCCGCGACGGAGGCAAGGCGCTGTCGGCCTACGGCGATTACCGACGGGTTGAATGGGACCAATCCGAAGGCAGGTATACGCTACGGGATCGAAGGTTGGCACGCCGCCATCGGATGAGCATTGGCACCATCGTCTCGGACCAGATGATCAAAGTGCGCTGGACTAAGGGTGGGTTTCTGGGGCATGTGGAAGAGTACTTCATCTCGAGCATGGATCCGGGAGACGCCTTTTGGTTTGCAGGCATGAGCCTCGAATTTGTGCGGTTGAAGGAGGGGGCTGTGCACGTGCGCAAGAGCAAAAAACCCAAGGGCCGTGTGCCGGTCTACCTCGGCGGTCGGTTGTCGCTGAGTTCGGAGCTAGGGGATGCCATCCGGGATGAATTGGACGCTTTCAGCAAAGGCCACGTGCGTTCGCCCGAAATGAGCCGCGTCAGCCCCTTGCTCGAATTGCAGCAAGAGATGAGTTGCCTCCCAAACCGCGAGGAAATCCTCATTGAGCAATTTCAATCCGAGGATGGCCACCACATTTGCGTGTTTCCCTTCGAAGGCAAGGCCGTACACGAAGCCATCGGCATGCTCATCGCTCACCGGTGGTGTGCCGAGCGCCCCCTCTCCATGTCCATAGCAAGCAACGATTACGGGTTCGAGTTGCTTTCCGATTCTCCATTGGATGCGACCGAAATTGATTCCCTCGACTTGCTCCGAACGGAAGGACTAATGGATGATTTGCAATCGGGGGTCAATTCGGTGGAAATGGCGAAACGCCGGTTTCGTGACATCGCGGTGATATCGGGGTTGGCGTTTCAGGGATTTCCCGGCCAACGCCAAGGCGTGCGCCATTTGCAATCGCATTCCGGGTTGCTGTTTGACGTTTTTCAGGATTTTGACCCCGAAAACCTGTTGTTCCGCCAGGCATATGACGAATTGATCGATCAGCAGATGGAATGGACCCGGCTTCGGCGTGTCCTCGAACGGATGCGCCGCAAGCGCGTAGTCCTCGAGCGAACGGATCATCCAACTCCGTTTTCATTCCCATTGGTCGTGAACCGTTTGCGCGAGAAAATGAGCTCGGAACAGCTCGAGGACAGAATTGAGAAAATGCTCGTGCGTTCGACCCGTTGAATGCTGTAAATTCGCATCCATGCAAGAATTGAAACGCCACGCGGGGTTGGTGCTGTTGCTGCTTTTGCCAGCAGTGTTGTACGGTCAGGCGACGGTCAAAGGCTTTTTGCGCAGCAAAGAATCCGGCGAGCCGGTCATGTTTGCGAGCGTATCCCTCGAAGGAACAAGCTTCGGGGTCATGTCGGATATCGAAGGATTCTACAGCCTGAGCCGGGTGCCTGCCGGTACCTACACCCTGGTAATTTCCAGCATGGAATACGAGGGCGTGACTGAACGGGTGGAACTTGTGGACGGCAAAATCACGACGCGCAATTTCTTGCTGGAACAACAGGTCATTCAGCTCGGAAGTGCTGAAGTCAATGCGGACCGCGAAGAACAAACCACCAAGGTCAACATGTCGGTAGAGACCATCCGACCCAGTGACCTCAAAAAGATTCCGAGTTTCGGCGGACAGCCCGACTTGGTGCAGGCGTTGCAGGTGTTGCCCGGATTCATCAGGACCGGTGACCAAGGTGGTCAATTGTATATCCGTGGCGGATCGCCCATTCAGAACAAGGTGCTCCTCGACGGGATGATCGTGTACAACGCCTTCCACAGCATCGGGCTATTCAGCGTCTTCGATTCGGACGTGATTGCCAATGCTGACGTATACACCGGAGGTTTTGGTGCAAAATTTGGCGGCCGAATTTCGTCGATCATGGACATCAAAACCCGTGATGGCAACAAGATGAAGACGGAGGGTCGCATCGGCGCGAGTCCATTCGGAGCCAAACTGACCTTGGAGGGCCCACTCAAGAAACTCAGCGATTCCGGGGCAGGTATCTCGTACATCCTTTCGCTGAAGCACAGCTATTTGGAGCAGACCTCTAAGGTTCTGTACGATTACATCAACAACGATGGGGAAGGGCTGCCGTTCAATTTCACCGACGCTTACGGGAAGATTTCTTTTGGCAGTGGAAATGGTTCGAAACTGAGCCTCTTCGGGTTCAACTTCACGGACCGCGTGAGTTACCAGGCCCTCTCAGACTTGCGTTGGTCGAACTACGGTGGCGGAGGAAACTTCACGGTTGTCCCCAGCGGCTCGGCCATTCTCATGAACGGCCATTTCGCTGCGAGTGATTATGAAATTCGGTTGCAAGAGGAAGGGCTTGAGGACCGCTACAGTGCGGTGAACGGGTTCAACTTTGGGTTGGACTTCAAATACGTGTTGGGCGAAGACGCCGTGGAGTATGGCCTGGAGGTCGTCGGGATGCAAACGGATTTCCAAACGTTCAATTCCATCGGAGTCCAGGTGGGACAAGTCGAAAACACCACAGAATTCGCGGGTTACGTCGACTACCGCATCAACCGTGGCGATTGGATCATCAATCCAAGCATGCGCATGCAGTACTACAGTTCCATTGCGCGCTTTCGACCGGAACCTCGGGTGGGAATCAAGTACAAAGCCAACGAGCGCCTGCGCCTGAAGTTTGCGGCAGGTCTGTACTCACAGAACGTCATTAGCTCCAACTCGGATCGAGATGTCGTCAACCTATTCTACGGTTTCCTTTCCGGGCCTGAAAACCTCCAGCGCAACCTGCTCACACCGAATGGCGACGTCCAAGAGGTCATCCACTCCCTGCAAACCGCAGAGCACGTCATTTCAGGCTTCGAGTTCGATTTGACGGAGCGCTTGAACCTCAACGTAGAGGGGTATTTCAAAAACTTCAGCCAGCTGACCAATGCCAACCGCAACAAACTCTTCGAAGACAATGCGCAGAACAGCGACGTGCCTGAGGTGCTGCGCAAGGACTTCATCGTAGAGACCGGTGTAGCCTATGGCGCGGATGTCGTGCTGAAATACGAAGAGCGCTCGAGCTATGTCTGGCTGGTTTATGGTTACGGCAACGTGGATCGCTGGGACGGATTCCGTTGGTACGACCCGGTATTCGATCGCCGGCACAACGTAAACCTCGTGGTGTCGCAAGGCATCGGTCGGGAAAATGCATGGGAGGTCAGCGCTCGTTGGAACCTCGGCTCAGGACTGCCGTTCACCCAGACGCAAGGATTTTACCAACCACCCAATGTCATCGATGGCATTTCAGCTGACTACGTGGTTGCTAATAGCCAGGAGCTTGGTATTCAATTCGCAGCCTTGAACCAAGGCCGGTTGCCCGCGTACCACCGCTTGGATTTGAGCATTCGGCGGGAATTTGAATTGGGCAATGACCAGACGCTTGAGTTCTCCGCAGGGGCGACAAATGTCTACAGCCGAGACAACGTCTTTTACGTTAATCGTATCACCGGCGATCGGGTTAATCAATTGCCCTTCTTGCCTTCCATCAGTGCCGATTGGCGATTCTAAGCGGGAGCGCTTCCCTGCGTGCCAGCGAGTAACGAGGCTGCATTGGCCACAGCCGCTTCGGTCACCACAGATCCGCTCAACATACCTGCGATTTCTTGAACACGTTGGTCGTCATCGAGCCTAGTGACAAGGGTGCGTGTAGAGCCATTTTCAGTGGCTTTTGAAACTTTCAGGTGGTGATCGGCCAAAGCCGCGACTTGAGGCAAGTGGGTTACAGCAATGACTTGCTGGTCTGAGGACATGCTGTGCATGAGGCTGGCCATTTCTTCAGCCACCTTTCCACTCACGCCCGTATCGATTTCGTCGAGTACAATGGTCGGAAGGCTTGCTGCGCCCGAACCTGTTGCTTTGAACGCGAGCATGAGGCGACTCTTTTCGCCTCCGGACGCCACTTTGTGCAGTGGGAGTGCTGGATGGCCGGGGTTGGCTGAAAACGCAATGATGACCTCCTCAATGCCGTGCTCATCGGGTTCGGCGAGCGGCTGCCATTCAAAGGCCAACGTGGCTTCGGGCATGCTCAGGCGTTTGAGTGTTGATTCGATGGCGCTTGCGAGCTGTGCTGCCACTCCCTGACGGCTCCGCATCAAGGCATCGCCCGCGGCCCATGCCTTTTGGCGTTCGGTCTCCAGTTCAACCTTGGCAGCGGCGTACGCTTCGTCGATGCCGGCTGCCTCCGTCAATTGCTCGGTAAGACTTTGCTGAAGTCGTTGCAGTTCGCTCGCATCTGCGGCATGGTGCTTGTGCAAGACCCGCTGCAGTTCGTGATGCAAGCTGTTCAGGTGTTCAAGGCGATGCGGATTTGATTCGGTTTGTTCCGCCGTGGTTTCAATTTCATCCATGAGGTCCCGCAATTCAATACGGACGCTCGCCAAGCGCTCCATTAACACAAGAAATTTCGTGCCGACGTGTCCGAGGTCATCCAGGTGCTTAGCGGCTTGGTGGAGGCGGTCCAGCGCGCCGGATGCAGCATCGTTTTCACTCAACGCAGCAAAAGCCTGCCCCAGCGATTCACGAATGGACTCGCTGTTTTCGAGCAGACCGCGTTCTTCAAGCAGTGCAGGCCAATCTTGCTGATCGAGATTGAGCGATTGCAATTCTTCCAGTTGGTACTTGATGTAGTCCAGATCCGTCTGGGGCTGCGAGCGCTTGAGCTCGAGTTGGGCCAAACGGTCCTGTGCGGCTTTGAATGCTGCGTAGGCGGTCTTGTAGCCGCTGAGCAGAGCTGGGTGATTGGCGTTTGCATCGATCCATGCCAGCTGGAAGTCCCGTTGCAAAAGAAGTTTGGCACTGTCCTGGCCATGCAGGTCGACCAACTGCTGTCCAAGCGACTGAAGCAATTGCAATTTGACAGGCGTGTCGTTGATGAAGACCCGACCGCGTCCTTGCGTTGAGAACTCGCGCCGGACAATCAGTTCATCCCAGCTGTCCAAGTCTTGCTGTTTCAGCCAATCTTGCGCCTGGGGCGGGCAGCTGAATACCCCCTCCACAGTGCATTTTTCGGTGCCTGTCCGGATGCTGGAGGTGTCGCTTCGGTTTCCCAAAAGCAACCCCAAGGCGCCCAAGACGATGGACTTTCCCGAACCTGTCTCGCCAGTCATGGCCGTCATGCCAGGGTGCCAAGTCAATTCGAGTGAATCGATCAAAGCATAATTCTGGATGTTCAGGGATTTCAACATGCTTGAACGGAATCTTAGCCCAAGATGCTGTCGTACTTTGAAATGTTGCCCGGATCCATTTGCTTGAGAACCGGGAGCAAGCGGGTTTTCTCGGCCTCCGGTGCGGGGCCGAAGACCTTCAAAATTTCATCGGACTTAGCGAGAAAGAACAGTTGAAGGTTGTAGGATGAAGGTCGAATGCGGTGGGTTTGGCGCATTTCAATCAAGGCATCGGCCATGGCCAAGCGCCCGGCCTCCACATCGTCGAACAATTGATCCAGTCCCATGCGGTGATAGTAATACAGGCAATTGCGTACCGGACGGAAAGTTTGTGAGAGCATGTTCTCAACCAACCAATAGCGGTTTTGATTGCCTTGGCTCGCTTTCCATCCCGTGGGACCAGAGTTTTGTGCATTGGCAACGATGGTCTGGGCTTTGAGGTAGTGCGCCGTGCCACCGTCCAATGCCATGCTGTCATAGTCCATGCCCAAAATCATGTAGGCGTAGTAAGCGAGAATGGAGGAGAGGTTGTCTCGGTATTGGTCGATGCTGAACTGGATGTTGC
>CAXREW010000203.1:0-2679 GCA_964229455.1 Flavobacteriaceae bacterium
GCGGTCCACCAACTCGGGCCGCTCGATGTCGATTTTTTGCAGAATGACGCTGCCGATGCTCAAGCTCATGAAATGCGCCTTCTCAATGCCGAGGTGATCCGTCAGCACGAGGATGTCTTTGGCAACGATGTCAAAATCATACGCCGGGAACTCGGGCAGGATGTCCTTGCTGTAACCGTGGTCCCGGAGGTCGATGAGCAGCAAGCGAAAATGCGGTGCAAAAGCATCAATCTGGAACTTCCACGTGCGAATGCTGCCGCCTGCCCCATGCACAAACACCAACCACGGCGCGTCGGGGTTCTCCGCGATGACTTCGTGGTGCAACAGCGTGTGGCCGTTGATGTCTTGCTTGGCTTTGATTTCAGGCATGCAGGGCAAATTTCGGCGAAAATATCAATTGTCCTTCCACCCGGCTTTGAAATCCTCCAAGGCTTCAGGCGGATAAACATCCGGCTTGGCGTAGGCGAGGCGGTGCACCTTTTCGGTACGGTGGTAGCCGTCGAGTGAGCTCAGCGTCGCGACACCGAGGGATTCGATGTCCAAGTACCCGTCTGTAGCCCAGGCCTCTTCCGGGAATTCCACCCACCGGATTTGCCCGACGATGAAGCGGCACCGGTTTTGGGGAATTTCCCACTCATCGACACGCTCCAAGCCGATGCGCACCGGACTCTCCTCGACTGCGGGGGCGTCAAATCCGCACCGGTAAATGGGCGTGAAACCGACCGCATCAAACTCGCTGGTCTCCTCCGGATAGCGCGCACTCACTTGGTGGGCTTGTACAGTGTGGGTTGCGGGGACGTGGTTGATGGTGTAACAGCCGGTTTCCCGGATGTTCCAATAGGTGTGGCTGCCGCGCTCCCGGTCCACCGGGGGGCGCATGACCATACCAAGCAAGGCCGGATCGGAACCCAAATGGACCACCGAACTGACAATGCTCAGGTTGTGGACACCGGCATCGTTGCTGGTGCCGACGAGGTTAACGCTTTTGAACCCACTCAACGCGTTGACAAAGCGTCCACGCTGGCGGCGGGGCATCAATTCCAAGTCGAGGTCGTTGAGGGTCTTGTAGGTGTTCATTTGCGGATGCTTCCCATGCCGCCGTCCGCGGTGTAGACTTGTCCCGTAACAAAGTCCGAACTACCGGCCAACAGCCATGTGGCCAACGAAGCCACACCATCAGCGCTTCCGACCGCCTTCAGCGGGTGACGCTCTGCAGCCGCTTCGCGTTTCGCATCGCTGGACAGCATCGGTGCAGCCAAGGGCGTATCCGTGAGGGAGGGCGCAATGCAATTGACGCGTATGCCCGGTGACCACTCGGCCGCCAAGGTACGGGTCAACCCTTCAACGGCACCTTTGGCCATGGCGATGCTCGTGTGGTACGGCATGCCCGTTTGAACCGCGACCGTGCTGAAAAGCACCACCGATGCTGATGGGGCTTTTTGCAGCAACGCTGCATTCGCCTGCAGAGTTTGCACGGCACCCCACGCATTCACTTCAAAATCTTCAAAGGCGTGTTCGCGCTTGACGCCCTTCAACGGCTTCAACCGAATCGTACCCGGGCAGTACACCAATCCGTCGAGCTGATCCGCGAAATTGGATAAATTACACGGATGCGCCACGGCATCGAAAACCAAGCTCTGGTAGCCCGAGCGCTGTTCAGATACCCCCTTGCGGGAGACGCCGATGACGCGATGACCCGCCTCGAGGAGTTGGTTGCGGATGGCTTCGCCGATCCCACCAGAGTCGCCGATGACAGCATAGGAGCCCTGATCAGTTCCCGGCATCGCTCATCAGTTTGGCGATTTCATCCTCAACCTCGGCCGCCTGGGCCATGAGGGCATCTGACTTGGTGCGGTCCACCGTGCTCATGCGGTGCGCTTCGGCCAATAGCTTCGCGTGTTGTTGCTGCAGCTTTTTGACCGGATCTTTTTTGAATAATCCCAACATACCCGTACAACAAGCGGGTATCGACGGTGTTCGAAGGAATCAGCCCAATTGTTCTATTTTGCCTTGGAGCACTTCCAGCTTGGCCAGGGCGTCGCTTTCTTTTTTGCGCTCCAGTTCCACCACTTGAGGCGGCGCGTTCTGCACGAATCGCTCGTTGGACAGCTTGCCGCGCACGCCTTTCAAGAAGCCGTTGAGGTGGTCCATTTCTTTTTGGATTTTGACCTTCTCGGCCTCAACATCCACTTGATCACCAAAGGGGATGAAAAACGAGCTCATGCCCACGATGAAACCAAACGCGTTGGGAACCTTTTCTGCGACGCGTGACACGCCGTCCACGTTGGAAAGTTTGATGATGGCCGATTCAAAGGCTTCGGGATAGCCGTCGGCCAACTGCACGCTGAGTTCGAGCTGTTCACGGTTGGGAATCTGATTCTCCTTGCGGATGTTTCGCACTTCGGAAACAATTTGCTGAAAGGCCTCCGCCTGTGTCAGCAATTCCGCATCGTACGCCTCACGCTCGGGCCATGCCGCGACGCACAGGGCGTCTTGCGGTCCTTCCCGCTTGTCCATCCAATGCCAAAGTTCTTCGGTCTGGAACGGCATGAACGGATGGAGCATCTTCAGCAGGTCGCCGAAAATGGCTTTCGTCTGCTCCAAGGTCTGTGCGTCGATGGGTTCGCCGTAAGGCGGCTTGACCAATTCCAAGTACCAGCTACAGAAATCATCCCACAC
>CAXREW010000204.1:0-4314 GCA_964229455.1 Flavobacteriaceae bacterium
GCGGCTTGACCAATTCCAAGTACCAGCTACAGAAATCATCCCACACCAGTCGGTAGAGGTTCATCAACGCCTCGCTCAAACGGAACTCGGCAAATTGCCCCTCCAATTCCTCCAACACCCGCTGCACGCGCGCCTTCATCCAGCGCACCGCGACTTCTGCGGATTCCGGTTGCTCGCGGTCCGCGTCTACCTCCCAGCTTTGGGTCAAGCGGAAGGCGTTCCAGATCTTGTTGGCGAAGTTGCGGCCTTGCTCACACAGCTTCTCATCAAACGGCAAATCGTTGCCCGCCGGTGACGTCAACAACATGCCCACGCGCACCCCGTCTGCTCCGAATTGGTTCATGAGCTCGATGGGATCCGGGCTGTTCCCCAAGCTCTTGGACATTTTGCGTCCTTGCTTATCGCGGACGATGCCGGTGTAGTAGACGTTCTTGAACGGCTCTTGCCCACGGTACTCGTACCCGGCGATGATCATGCGCGCCACCCAGAAGAACATGATCTCTGGTGCGGTCACGAGGTCAGCGGTCGGGTAGTAGTAACTGACCTCTTCCTCCGTCTTCAAACCGTCAAACACCTGGATGGGCCACAGCCAGCTGCTGAACCACGTATCCATGACGTCCTCATCCTGGCGCAAGGCATCCCCCGTGAGGTTGGCTTTTCCGGACTTGGCGCGGGCTTTTTCCAGCGCCACTTCCACGGTTTTGGCCACCACAAAGTCCTCTTCGCCGGCGCCATAAAACCAAGCAGGAATGCGGTGTCCCCACCACAACTGACGGCTCACGCACCAGTCCTTGACGTTTTCCATCCAGTGGCGGTAGCTGTTCTTGAATTTGGTCGGATGGAACTGAATGGTATCGTCCATCACGTGATCCAAAGCGGGCTTGGATAGCTTTTCCATGGAAAGGAACCACTGCAATGACAACCGCGGCTCAATAACGGCGTTGGTGCGCTCAGAGCGACCCACACTGTTCGTGTAATCTTCGGTCTTGACCAAGTGCCCCGAGGCATCGAGCACCCCTTCCACTTCCTTTCGGACATCGAACCGGTCCTTGCCCTCAAACGCTCCTCCATGCTCGTTCAGCGTGCCGTCGGGGTGGAAAATGTTGATGGACTCCAGGTTGTGTTTTTGGCCCAAATCGTAGTCGTTGACGTCGTGCGCCGGGGTCACCTTCAGGCAACCCGTTCCGAATTCGCGGTCCACGTACTCGTCGAGGATGATAGGCACCTCCCGATCGGTCATGGGCACCCGGGCGCGTTTGCCGTGGAGGTGGGTGAATCGCTCGTCTTCGGGGTGGATGCAAATCGCTGTGTCGCCCATGATGGTCTCCGGGCGGGTGGTGGCGATGGTCAAGTATTCGCCGGGGGCATCCACAACTTCATACCGGACGTAGTAGAGCTTCCCGTGCTCTTCGGTGTGGATGACTTCTTCGTCGCTCAAGGCCGTTTGCGCTGCTGGGTCCCAGTGGACCATGCGCTCGCCCCGGTAGATGAGGCCTTTTTCATAAAGATCGATGAAGGTGTCGATGACGCCGTCGTAGTATTTTTCATCCATCGTGAAGCGCGTGCGCGACCAGTCGCAACTGGCACCGAGCTTCTTCAACTGCTCGAGGATGATCCCCCCGTGCTCATGGGTCCAATCCCATGCGTGCTCCAAGAATTCATCCCGCGACAGGTCCGACTTCTTGATGCCCTTCTCACGCAACCTGCGCACCACCTTGGCTTCGGTGGCGATGGATGCATGGTCCGTACCCGGCACCCAGCAGGCGTTCTTGCCCATCATACGTGCGCGGCGCACCAACACGTCCTGGATGGTGTTGTTGAGCATGTGCCCCATGTGGAGCACGCCGGTGACATTCGGCGGGGGAATGACCACCGTGTAGGGCTCGCGGTCGTCGGGCTTGCTTTCGAAAAAGCCGTGCTCCAACCAGTAAGCGTACCACTTCTCTTCGCAGGTACCAGGATCGTAAGTCGTCGGGATCTCCATTTCTAACGCGCCGTTTGTCTGAGGGCAAAATTCGGATAAAAAAGAAGCCGTTCCGCCATGAGGAAGAACGACTTCTTAAAGTCTGGTGGGGAACTGCACTGCAGCTCCGTCAATGCTTATTGCTTGTTCAAAGGCGCACCAACAGATGCAGGCTTGACGGGAGCACCTCCTGTGCTTCCAGCGTCGGCCGCTTCTACCTTGCCTTTGATGCGAATCACCTTGGTTGGCTCGTTTGAGGCGTTCGAGGTGATCGTTACGCTCTTATTGATTGGGCCAATGCGCTTGGTGTCATAGCGTACATTGATGACGCTGGTCGCACCGGGCATGATGGGATCCTTGTCGCACTTAGGTACCGTGCAACCGCATGATCCTTTGCATCGAGAAATGATCAAAGGCTCTGTGCCGTCATTGGTCACCGTAAACTGGCATCCACCATCAGCACCTTGGGTGATGGTTCCGTAATCGTGAACGTCTTTGTCCAAAGAGATGGATGGGCCTTGCGCCGCTGCTGTCGCCATGCCCACAAGGAGCAAACATGCTGTCAAAAGTTGCTTCATAACCTTTTAATTTTTCGTTCATAAAGATAAACACAAAGGACCTCGCATCCGAACGGCCTTTTGTTTTTGATAGAATTTCACAGTTTCACCCAGTGAAGGGCAACAACTGGGCCAAAAAAAGGGAGGCGCATGGCCTCCCCTTTCTTTCAGAATTTTCTCGACTTATTCGCAGCTTGTGCCGAAGTTGGACAGGAACGACAACAAGTCAGGCGTTCCCACCTGGCCATCTCCGTTCAAATCCCCTGGGCAAGAGCCGCCGGCGCCGAATTCGCACGAACCGTCATCGGTCGTAGCACTGGCATCGTAGTTGTCTGCATCCTCGTACGTGCAACCCAAGGCTACAGGTGTCAAGCAGTATCCCTCAGCTGAAGCGCTGAATGGGTTGTACTCGGCGTACGTTGGATCCGTGCAACCGGGGCACTGGTCGCAGCTGTTGAAGCATGCGCCCGAAGTGATGGTGTTGCCCGAAACCGTGATCACACGGTTGCCGCCGTTGCCGCAGTCGCCTACACTTTCGTCCATTCCCCAAGCGTCGCCGTTGATGAACTTGTACTCGTAGGTACCCTGCTGCAACTGGATGACCACCTCATGCACACCGTAGCCCACGTAAGGAACATCGGTCGCGCCGGGTTCCCATCCTTGGAAGCTACCCGCGATGTGAACACCTGCTGCAGAAACGGTTTCGTTCGACATGTTCACACGGAACGAAACGAGGTAGGTGCATGAACCGTCGTCTACGTTGGCGCCTGGCTCGTAGTTCTGAGCGTCAGGATCCAAGCATCCGTTGTAGTTGCGGTCGCCTGCATCGGTGGCACTCTCATTGTAGTTATCCGCACTTGGATCTTGGCATCCGACCACCTCTTGGCAGTCCAATACTGAGTCACCATCCGTGTCGCTGTAATCACAAGCAACGCTCAAATCGCAGAAGTCCGTGAATCCGCAAGCCATTGGGTCACCACAGCCCATGTTGAACGAGGTGATTGGAGCCGCCCACAGGTAGCTAGGACCGATAATCGGCACAGCAGACTGCCACACACCATTGGTTTCGCTCAAAACGACCGTACCACCAGTGATGGGGTCTACGAAGCGAATCAAGTCGCCGCAGAATGAGATGCTGGCAAAGCCGGCGAGCATCTGCAGGTCCGCCAACAAGCCGCCTGTTTGGTCGGTGATGTTGCTGAACTGCATCGGACCGTCCGTGCCGTCGCCCAAGAACACGCCGTTCAAGGCCACGTTCGGATTCACCCCGCCGTCAGCCTCACAGTCGGCAGCGAAGAGTTCATTCTCCGTACCGGTCAAGGTGACACCGACGAGCCAAACCATTTCGGCTCCCGTGATGATGGTAGAGGACTCGTTGAAGTCACAGCTTCCGTCGTCATCGGTAGCAGCTCCGTTGTAGTTACACGCAATGGGGTTGGTACATCCCATTACGGTCAACGAGTTGCCATCGCAATCGAAACCTTCTTCTGCATAAATGCAGCTTCCATCGTTAGAGGTTGCCAGCGCGTTGTAGTTACAAGCCGTCTCGTCATCACAGCCAGGGCCGAGGGCCACAACCTCGAGGCTTGCTGCCAAACGTGGAGCCGTGTAATCTTGAATCTGATCGATCCAGTACATGGCTTCTTCAGGACCCATAGTGGGGTTCAACGTGAGCTGGGTGGCGGCAATGTTGGTTCCATTCGCGGCGTCGACCGCTTGGGTAATTGCGACATCCCACCACTGCCAAGGTGAACCGTCATATGGCTCCGTAGGCACACCATCTACATAGTTGTT
>CAXREW010000205.1:0-11810 GCA_964229455.1 Flavobacteriaceae bacterium
TTCATGACCATCCGCAAACTCAACGATCAAGGGGAACCTATGCGCCTTAAACAAGGCGAGTGGGTGTATTACGATGCCAATGGTCAAGTCCGGCTGAAGGAAAACTACAACATGGACGTCCTCCACGGCCCGGCTGTGACCTTAAGCAAGAATGGGAAACGCCTCGAGGAAGGTTCGTACGTGGACGGTGAACGCGACGGCACCTGGAAGACGTGGGATGAATTTGGAACGGCGCTTTCGGAAATCAATTACCGCGATGGCGTCTTCCACGGCATGTGCAAAATCAACTACGCCAATGGCCGGCCCCAGACGGTCGGCATGTACGACACGGGCAAAGAAAACGGATACTGGAAATCCTTCATGGAAGACGGCACGGTGCAGACCACACGTCAGTTCGATCACGGTGAATTGCTTCAGGAAATCCACGAAAACGGCCCGGTCCTGTTGACCTTTTCCGATGGCCGACCGAAAGAAGAATTCGAAGTCGTCAACCAACTCAAAACCGGCCCTTTCCGAGAGTGGCACGACTCCGGCGAATGGATTATTGAAGAATCCCTCGACCCCGAAACAGGCGACCCCATTCGCAAACGCGTCCTCACCGGAGAAGCCATCCGCCGGGAAGGCGAATTCGTGGACGGACAGCTGGATGGAGATGTCTACAACTACGACTTAAACGGGCGATTGTTGCTGATTGAGCGTTACGAAAACGGCACGCTGAAAAGCAGCGAAAAGCAATGAGCCCATTCCGCGCGCGCTGTGCAACGCTAGCGGTCGCGGCGATGTTCTGTTGGCAGGCTGAGGCCCAGGGGCAAACTGCTCCCAATCGGTATTGGATCCAGTTTGACGGGAAGCTCTCGGAGGAATTGCCCGCCGGGCACTCGACCCCGTACACCTTGGACGCGCCTGCCGAATTTTTGAGTCCCAAGGCCATCTACCGAAGGGCCCTCCAAAACATCGCCATCACCGCACAGGACCTGCCCATTCCCCCTTCCTACATCGATACCCTTAGGGCCATGGATGGATTCAAGGTCATCCTTCAAAGCAAGTGGTTCAATGCCGTCACCATCGCTGTGGTCGACGCCGCTTTTGATCCGTATGCCCTGCTTGAGCTGCCCATGGTCACCGATGTGAAAAGTGTGCTCTGTGTCGATGGCGAAGTCCGGGAGCCCGCTGCTGCTGCGCCCGCCCGTGCATTCGTCGAACAGACCGCATACGGAGGCGGACTGGCCCCACTGCAACAGCTGAACGCCGATTGGCTGCACGGACTCGGCTTTCGCGGCGAGGGAATGACCATTGCCGTATTGGACGCCGGGTTTGAAAACACAGAGAGCCTGCCCATTTTCCAACGGGCGTGGAACGAAGGACGCATCCAGGAAGGCCTCGACGCCATGTATTCACAGGGCGGATTGTTTGCCCATCACCGGCATGGCACGGCCGTACTCGGCACCATGGCCGGGCACTTGGAAGACTCGTTGATTGGAACGGCGCCAGACGCGACCTTCGTATTGTACCGCACCGAAGATGCCTACAGCGAATACCTCATCGAAGAAGATTACTGGGTGGCCGCCGCCGAGCACGCGGACAGCATTGGTGTCGACCTCATGAACACCTCACTCGGCTACAGTTTGTTTGACGACAGCACGATGAACCACGTGTACGACGACCTGAATGGTACGACTACGCGCATCAGTCAAGCCGCCGAATGGGCTGCGCAAAAAGGCATCCTGTGCACCACGAGCGCGGGGAACAGCGGAGCGGCAGCATGGCATTACATCACAGCACCAGCAGATGCTGACGGCATCTTGACGGTCGGAGCTGTAAATGCCGATGGCCAACACGCTGTATTCAGTGGTTGGGGTCCCACTGCGGATGGACGGGTCAAGCCCGATGTCATGGCGTTGGGGGTGCAAGCCGCTTATCCGTTTGCCGATTCCACCATTCGCCGGGGCAACGGCACCAGTTTCTCCTCGCCCATTTTGTGCGGAGCGGCCGCCTGCCTGTGGCAAGCCTTTCCCACAGCAACCGCCCAAGATATCCGGAATGCCATCACCGCGTCCGCACACCTGTATGCCCAACCCAATGACAGCATGGGCTACGGCATACCTGATTTCAGGAAAGCCTATGAACTGTTGGATGAAGCCGGAGCAGCCACGTGGAACGCGGAGGAACCCTCGGATGTCCTGGTCTTTCCCAACCCCAGCAGCGACGGCATCGTGCGCTGGCTTTACAGCGGAGACGAAATTCCCGTGACTTGGCAACTCTTCGATGCAGGTGGACACCTGGTCCAAGAAGGCCACGTACCAACGTGGTCAACAGCGGAAGGCATCTTCCAAGGATCCACCAAGCTTGATGATTCAGCGCCGAAAGGCACTTACATTCTTCAATTGACAGGAACCGACGCCCCTCTGGCGAGCCGGCGCTGGGTTTTGATGCGCTGATTGCGTCAGAAACCGTATTTCTCCTTCCATATAGCCCGCATGGCCTGGCGGATGTTCGCCTCTTTGGCGTTGTTGCCCGGATTGTAAAATGAGGTGCCAGCTATTCTCTCCGGTAAAAACTCTTGGCCCGAGGCTCCTTGGTCCGCATCGTGGTCGTATTGGTACCCTTTGCCGAACCCCTGGTCCTTCATAAACTGATTCGGCGCGTTGCGCAGATGAAGCGGAACCGGCAAATCCCCCGTTTGGTTGACGAACTGCATGGCGTGGTTGATGGCTGCGTACGCCGCATTGCTCTTTGGACTGGTGGCCAGATAAATCACGCATTGGCTCAATGGAATGCGTCCCTCGGGCATGCCAATGCGCTCCACAGCCGCGAAGGTCTCATTGGCCATCACCAAGGCTGTGGGATTGGCCAAGCCAATGTCCTCTGCCGCTGAAATCACCAAGCGTCGCGCAATGAATTTGGGATCCTCACCGCCAGCCAACATGCGGGCCAAATAATACACTGCCGCATTCGGGTCGCTCCCTCGGATGCTCTTGATCAAGGCAGAAGCTATGTCGTAATGGGCATCCCCTTTCTTGTCGAATCGAACCGTTGAAGATTGCAAGGCCGATTTGACCGATGCATTATCGATGACCACGGAATCTTCTGTTGACAACCCCACCAGCAGCTCAACCGCATTGAGCAAGCGACGGGCGTCACCGCTGCTCGCCCGAAACAACGCCTCCCACTCCTTCACCTCAATGGTGCGCATACGCAGGACCACATCTTCCGAAATTGCTCGGTTTACAATTTGCTTCAGTTGAACTTCATCAAATGACTGTAAAACATATACTTGGCATCGGCTTATTAATGCCGGTATCACCTCGAATGAGGGGTTCTCTGTTGTGGCACCGATGAGGGTAACCAGGCCCTGTTCGACCGCACCGAGCAAGCTGTCTTGCTGCGATTTGGAGAACCGATGGATCTCATCGATGAACAAAATGGCACGGCCCGCGAACATGCCCGAACGCTTCACACTCGCGATGATTTCGCGGACCTCTTTGACGCCGCTTTGAACGGCAGAAAGTTCGTGAAACGGTCGGTTCGATTGGGAAGCAATGATCTTCGCCAAGGTGGTCTTCCCCACCCCCGGTGGTCCCCACAAAATCATGGAAGGGACATTACCCCCTTCAACCGAGCGGCGGAGGACTTGGTCTTCACCGACCAAATGACCCTGACCCAAATAGTCCTCGAGGGTCCGCGGGCGCATGCGTTCTGCTAAAGGCACCTCATGCATGATTGACAGGTTGGGTTTCCGATTCTGGCCGCGGGTTCAACGGCATCGACTCGGGACGCGCGTGCTTCCACCGCTTGTGCGACCACAACCACTGGTGCGGCGTTTCGCGGATGTCCGCTTCCAACAGGTCGATGCACCTTTGCAGGATGGCACCTTCGGGCAACGCATTGGGCGAATCTGTGACCAGCTCGTAATGCGTTTCGTAGCGGCCGCGCTTCAGCTTCTTGATGTGCCCATAAATAACCGGTAAGTCGTACATGCGCGCCCATTTCTCCAATCCGAAATACCACGCCGTTTCTTGGTTCAAGAAGTCGTTCCACCACGATTTGAGGGGATCGGCTGGGCTTTGATCATACCCCATGACCACTGCTTTGGGACGCGCGCCATTGAGGTGCGCATCCATCCAAGCTTGGGAATCAACCGTACGCACCATTTCCAGGCCGAACCGCTGACGCGATTCACGCACGGCTTCGTCCATGCTTTTATTGGACAGGCGCTTATACACCGCCATGACATCATGCGGTACGTTTTGGTTGGCCGTCATGGCATAGAGTTCCCAATTGTTAAAATGGCCTCCGGCGATAAGCACGCTTCTACCGGCCTGAAAAAACGGTTGAAAAACGTCAACATGCTCATGTCCCATGCGCGACCGAGCTTCCGCATCGGAAATCGAGAAGTTCTTGATGGACTCAAGCGTAATGTCCGCGAAATGCCGGTAATACAGACGTTCAATTTGCCGGTGCTCTGCCTTGGACCGTTCGGGAAAACTGCGTTCGATGTTGCCCCGAATCACCGGGCGACGGTAACCTAGCACATCCGAGGCCAGCCGCGCAACCAACCCACTGATTGCATGCAGCAAACCGAACGGCAATCGGGAAAACAAACGGAGAAAGAGCAACGTCATAGTCGTGCGAAAATACGGTCAATCCAACCCGACTCCATGGGCCGTACCGACCAAGCCGTCATACGCCAACGCCACCCCATCAGGCAGCTCCGCATTCACGGAGTCATGGAAGCCCAATTGATGGCTGATGTGGGTGAAATAGGTTTGGCGAGCGCCAATTTTCGAAGCCCATTCCAAGGCTTGTTCTAAGGTGAAATGGGAAAGATGTGACTCTCGGCGCAGGGCATTTAAGACAAGCACATCCACCCCTTCCAAGCGTTCCAACGCTAGCGGCGACAGTTGATTCGCGTCGGTGATGTAGGCCAAGCCGCCAATGCGAAAACCCAGAACAGGCAATTTGTGGTGCAACACCGGAAGTGGCCACCACCGAGCGTCTCCAATCGCGAACGGTTCTTCCGCGATGCGATGGAGTTGCACCCGCGGCACACCCGGGTAATCCGCTTCGAATATGTACTTGAATTCCCGTTGCAAGGCCTTCTCCACACGCTCCGTCGCGAAGACCGGCATGTCTTTTCGACTGAAGAAATTGAACGGCCGGATGTCATCCAAGCCGGCTACGTGGTCCTTGTGTTCATGCGTGAACACGACCGCATCGAGGGCATCCACCCTAGCCCTTAGGCATTGCTGGCGAAAGTCCGGACCGGTATCAATGACCACCGCAGCCCCGCCGGCCTTGACCAGCAAGGAACTGCGCAAGCGCTGGTCGCGCGTGTTTTCACTCTGGCAAACTTCACATGCACACCCGATGATCGGTACGCCTTGCGACGTGCCTGTTCCGAGAAATGTGAATTCAACCTCCATGAACCAAAGGTACGCCCTGTTCATCTCGTACATTTGTTGAAACAGGCCCAACACTGAAATCAGCATTGCCATGGATTCCAACCGTGTCGTCCTCTCTGCAAAACAGAAAGCACTCCGCATCAACCTGAACCAGGACCTGTACGGTACGTTCGCCGAAATCGGCGCAGGACAGGAGGTTGTCCGTCATTTCTTCCGCGCCGGAGGAGCCTCCGGCACCATCGCCAAAGCGATGTCGGCTTACGACAAGGACTTTTCTGATGCCATCTACGGGGAGGAGAAAAACGGACGGTACGTCTGCGAAAGCCGCGTGCACAAGATGCTCGCCCACGAATACCAATTGATGGTCGATCGTTTGGACCGTGCTGAGCACCCCTCCAAGCATTTCTTCGCCTTTGCGAACACCGTCGCGACCATCAATTACCACAAGACGAATCAGGGCCACGGTTGGTTCGGTCTCAAGTTCCAAACCGCTCCCGATCAGGAACCCAATGAAGTTATCCTCCACGCCAGGTTGCACGAGAGCGACGCCCTCCTGCAACACCAGACGGTTGGCATGCTTGGGGTCAACCTCGTTTACGGCTGCGTCTTTTTCTACAAGAAGCCCAAGGAACTCCTGCAATCGCTCTACGACAACCTCGACCGCGATCAGGTGGAGATTGACATGATCGAAATGAATGGGCCCGATTTCGAAGGCGTCGACAACCGGCTTCTGTCCCTTCAATTGGTCAAAAACGGCATGACGGATGCGGTCATCTTCTCCCCTGACGGGCGGAACCGACAGGCAGCAGATGTCCTGTACAAGAAGAACATCCTCGCCATCCGCGGGTCCTTCCGACCGGTGACCAAGGTCAGCATTGACATGATCGCCAAAGGGCTTCAGCAATTCAAGCAGGAATCCCGTGTTGAGCAAGACAACATCCAAGTGCTCTTTGAAATTACGCTCAACAACCTCTCTGCAGAGGGCGACATCGACGAGCAGGATTTCCTAGACCGCGCGGACGTGTTGTGTTCAATTGGCCAGACAGTGCTCATCTCGAACTACCAGAAGTACTTCAAACTCGTTGAGTTCTTCTCCCAGCACACCAAAAAACGCATGGGAATCATCATGGGCGCCAATACGTTGTCGATGGTCTTTGACGAGAAGTACTACCGCAACCTCAATGGCGGTATCCTCGAGGCATTTGGCATCTTGTTCAGCCGCGATTTGAAGATGTACCTCTACCCGTGGATGGACCAGCCTTCTGGTGAACTCTGGAAGGTAGACAACACTCCTTTGCACCCCCGCATGCAGCCGTTGTTCGATTACCTCCGGTTCAACAAGCGCATCATTGACATCCCCTACGATGAGGACGTCCTAGGCATTTTCAGCAAGGAAGCCCTCGAACTCATCAAAACAGGCCAGGACGGCTGGGAGTCCATGGTGCCTGACTTTGTGGACCGCATCATCAAGGAGAATCGCCTGTTCGGATACAGCGGAGCCGCCGCACCAGCCGCTGCCCCGAATCAAGAGGACGCTGCGGAGGCGGCTGCCCGAGCCATCTCTTCTGGCGAACAATAATAGGTCGTCCCGGGCTGCGTCAACGAACTTACGGAGCAAACGAAAAAAGCCCGTCTCGCGACGGGCTTTTTCGTATACATATGCAGTGTTGGCTTACGCTTCTGCCTTCTCCTCTGCTGGAGCAAGCTCCAAGTTTGGACGACGCGTAATCACCCTTTTCTCGGTAAATGCACGGGTTCCTGTTCCGGCAGGAATCAAGTGACCGACAATCACATTTTCCTTCAATCCGTTCAAGAAATCTTGCTTTCCGCTCACCGCTGCTTCGTTCAAGACCTTCGTGGTCTCCTGGAACGACGCCGCTGAAATGAAGGACTTCGTCTGCAACGATGCACGCGTGATGCCTTGCAACAGCGGTCGTGCGGTTGCTGGGATGGCGTCACGGCCTTCGGCCACCGCCATGTCACGTCGACGAAGCGAGCTGTTCACATCGCGCAACTGACGCGCTGTGATCATTTGACCCAATCGCAAATCCTCGCTGTCTCCTGCATCGGTGATGACCACCATGCCGAAGATGCGATCGTTTTCTTGCATAAAGTCAGACTTCTCAGCGAATTGCTTCTCGAGGAAGCGTGTATCGCCGGCGTCTTCGATGACCACCTTCTTCATCATCTGTCGAACGATGACCTCGAAGTGCTTGTCATTGATCTTTACCCCCTGCAGGCGGCAAACGTCTTGGATTTCATTGACGATGTACTCTTGAACCGCGGTTGGGCCCATCACGTCGAGGATGTCGACAGGCGTGATGGCTCCATCGGAAAGCGGCATACCGGCTCGGACAAAATCATTGTCCTGAACGAGGATGTGCTTCGAAAGCGGCACCATGTACTTGTAAATATCTCCGCGACGAGACTCTACGATGATCTCGCGGTTACCACGCTTGATCTTGCCGTAAGAGACGATACCGTCCACCTCAGATACAACCGCTGGGTTGGATGGGTTACGCGCTTCGAACAATTCAG
The DNA here is from genome assembly GCA_964229455.1 of Flavobacteriaceae bacterium. Lineage (GTDB taxonomy): Bacteria > Bacteroidota > Bacteroidia > Flavobacteriales_D > Sanyastnellaceae > UA16. The sequence goes on from CAXREW010000205.1 coordinate 7,941, forward strand.
TCACACGGGGCAGACCCCCTGTGATGTCACCGGACTTACCGGCCACACGTGGAATCTTCGTCAGGATTTGTCCAACCTTCGCCTCATCCCCTTCTTTAACAGAAAGGTGAGCGCCCACTGGCAACGAATACGTCTTCAACATCTCACCCTTCTTGTCAACGATGAGGATTGCAGGGTTCTTCTTCTTGTCCTTGGTCTCGGTGATGACAATCTCACGGAAACCGGTTTGCTCGTCCAACTCCTCGCGGTAGGTCACGCCTTCCTCGATCATGTCAAACTTGATCAACCCCTTTTCCTCATTGATAATCACGTTGTTGTAGGGGTCCCATGTGCAAATGGATTCGCCCTTCTTGATCTTGTCACCAGGGAACTTCTGGAGAATTGAGCCATAAGGAAGGATGGTCGTGCTCAAGGCGACGCCGGTCTTTGGATCGACTACCTTGAATTCTGACGAACGTGAAACCACAACGGTCTCCTTCTCTCCTTCCGCATTGGTTCGGGCCACTTCGCGCAAGTCGTCGATTTCGACAACCCCGTCGAACTTGACCTTCATCTCGTTTTCATCCGAAATCTTCGATGCCGTACCACCAACGTGGAATGTACGCAGGGTCAACTGCGTACCCGGTTCACCGATGGACTGCGCAGCGATCACCCCAACGGCTTCACCGACTTGTACGGTGCGAGCAGTCGCCAGGTTCTTACCATAGCACTTCACGCAGACGCCTGACATCGACTCGCAAGTCAACACCGAACGAACTTCCACCTCGTCAATGCCCGCCTCTTCGATGGCCATGGCCGTTGCGTGGTCGATTTCTTGACCGCCCGCAACCAATACCTCACCTGATTTTGGGTGAGCGACATCGTTCAGCGCCGTACGGCCGACGATGCGGTCGCCAATGCCTTCGGTGATTTCGTCGTTCTTGCGAAGTGGGGTAGCTACCACACCGCGCAAGGTCAAGCAATCCTCTTCTGTGATGATGACGTCTTGGGCCACGTCCACGAGACGACGGGTCAAGTAACCCGCATCCGCTGTCTTCAAGGCCGTATCCGCCAGACCTTTCCGGGCACCGTGCGTCGAAATGAAGTACTCGAGAATCGAAAGTCCTTCCTTAAAATTGGAGAGGATTGGGTTCTCGATGATGTCCTGGCCGCCTGTCGCTGAAGACTTTTGCGGCTTGGCCATCAGACCACGCATACCAGAGAGCTGACGAATCTGCTCTTTCGAACCACGTGCACCGGTGTGCATCATCATGTAGTTCGAGTTGAACCCTTGCTTATCGGTTTCAATGCGATCCATCAAGATGTTGGTCAACTTCGAGTTGGTGTGCGTCCAAATGTCAATGATCTGGTTGTAGCGCTCGTTGTTGGTGATGAGGCCCATGTTGTAGTTCTCCATCACTTCTGCCACTTGCTCTGTCGCACGATCGACCAACTTTTCCTTCTCACCTGGGATGATAACGTCGTTCAAGTTGAACGACAAGCCGCCTTTGAAGGCCATGTAGAAGCCCAAGTTCTTGATATCGTCCAAGAATTGCGCCGTGCGTGGTACGTTGGTGCTGTTCAGAACGTGCGAGATGATGCCACGCAACGACTTCTTCGTCAAGAGCTCATTGATGTAGCCCGCTTCCAACGGCACGTGGTCGTTGAACAGAACGCGGCCACACGTGGTCTCGATGATGTTGACGTTTCCGTCGATATCAACGTGACGCATCTTGATCTCCGCGTGCAAGTCGAGCTGGCCTTCTTGGTATGCAATGCGCACCTCTTCGGGGGAGTAGCAGGTCATGCCCTCGCCCTTCACCGGCTCGTCCTTGGTGCCCTTGCGGATTTTGGTCATGTAGTACAAGCCCAACACCATATCCTGTGACGGTACCGCAATCGGTGCTCCGTTCGCAGGGTTGAGAATATTGTGCGATGCCAACATGAGCAAGTGCGCTTCCAAGATGGCCGCGCTACCGAGTGGCAAGTGAACCGCCATCTGGTCACCGTCAAAGTCAGCGTTGAATGCTGTACAAGCGAGAGGGTGCAACTGAATGGCCTTACCTTCGATTAACTTGGGCTGGAACGCCTGGATACCCAATCGGTGCAGCGTTGGTGCACGGTTGAGCAATACAGGGTGTCCCTTCATGACGTTTTCAAGGATGTCCCAAACAACCGGGTCCTTGGCGTCGACGATTTTCTTCGCGGACTTCACCGTTTTCACGATGCCGCGCTCAATCATCTTGCGGATGATGAACGGCTTGTACAACTCGGCGGCCATGTTCTTCGGCAGACCGCATTCGTGAAGCTTCAAATCCGGCCCTACGACGATGACCGAACGTGCAGAGTAATCCACACGCTTACCGAGCAGGTTTTGACGGAAACGTCCTTGCTTACCCTTCAAGCTGTCAGAGAGGGACTTGAGTGGGCGGTTGCTTTCGGTCTTAACAGCGCTGGATTTGCGGCTGTTGTCGAACAAGCTGTCGACAGCTTCCTGGAGCATGCGCTTCTCGTTGCGCAAGATGACCTCAGGTGCCTTGATCTCGACCAATCGCTTCAAGCGGTTGTTTCGGATGATGACACGGCGGTACAGGTCATTCAAATCAGACGTTGCAAATCGGCCACCATCAAGTGGAACCAACGGACGCAATTCTGGCGGAATGACTGGAACCACTTTCACAATCATCCACTCGGGCTTGTTCGTGATGCGCGAGTTGGCATCGCGGAAGCTCTCCACCACCTGCAATCGCTTCAACGCCTCGCTCTTGCGCTGCTGAGAAGTCTCGGTATTGGCCGAGTGACGCAAGTTGTATGACAACTCATCCAAATCGAGGTTGGCGAGCATGTCGTGCAACGCCTCCGCCCCCATTTTGGCGACGAATTTGTTCGGATCCTTGTCGTCCAGGTACTGGTTTTCCTTAGGAAGTGTCTCGAGGATATCGAGGTACTCTTCTTCGGTCAAGAAATCGTTTACCCCGAGCTCGCTGTCCTCAGGTCCTTTGGCAATACCAGGCTGAATGACTACGTAACGCTCGTAGTAGATGATTTGATCCAACTTCTTGGACGGAAGGCCCAAGAGGTAACCAATCTTATTGGGGAGGCTCTTGAAGTACCAGATGTGGGCAACGGGCACCACCAATTGGATGTGGCCCATGCGCTCACGACGCACTTTCTTTTCAGTAACCTCTACCCCGCATCGGTCGCATACGATGCCCTTGTAGCGAATGCGCTTGTACTTTCCGCAATGGCATTCGAAATCCTTTACAGGACCGAAGATGCGCTCGCAGAACAAGCCATCACGCTCGGGCTTGTAAGTCCGGTAGTTGATGGTCTCAGGTTTCAACACTTCACCGTGCGACTGCTCGAGAATCATCTCGGGAGACGCCAGTGAAATGGTGATGGTATTGAAGTCGCTCGAAAGCTGTTTGGGTTGCTTTTGCTGAAACATGGATAGCTATTCTATGCGGTGATCAATCAAGTGAAATGGTCAAGCCCAACCCACGCAATTCGTGGAGCAAGACGTTAAAGGATTCCGGAATTCCCGGTGTTGGCATGTTGTCGCCCTTGACGATGGATTCGTACGCGCGCGCGCGGCCCATGACGTCATCGGACTTCACCGTCAGGATTTCCTGTAGGATGTTCGCGGCACCGAAGGCTTCGAGTGCCCACACCTCCATCTCACCGAAACGCTGACCACCAAACTGAGCCTTACCGCCCAATGGTTGCTGCGTAATCAACGAGTATGGTCCAATCGAACGGGCGTGCATCTTGTCGTCCACCATGTGGCTCAGCTTGATCATGTAAATGATGCCCACTGTTGCTGGCTGGTCGAAGCGCTCGCCGGTACCACCATCGTACAAATAGGTGACGCCGCATTCCGGCACACCCGCT
>CAXREW010000206.1:0-6492 GCA_964229455.1 Flavobacteriaceae bacterium
ACGTATGGCATGCCGATGGCAGCCACGCGCTCAGCGACGATGGACTTGGCTTGTTTCTTGGTCGCCACAAAGAGGATTTTCTTTCCGCTCTTGGCGATTTGCTTCATCGCTGACGCCGCTTCGTCCAGCTTGACGCCGGTCTTGTGCAAGTCAATGATGTGGATGCCTTTCTTCTCAGTGAAGATGTAGGGCGCCATGTGGGGGTTCCACTTGCGCTTGAGGTGGCCGAAGTGAACTCCGGCTTGGAGCATTTGCTCGAAGGTTACTTTTTCCATGTGTTTACGTTCCTGGTTTAAGCAACGCGCTGGTAGCCATTCGAAGTGAACGAGTCCAGCGGGTTTGGATGCTAAACAGTATGTTGATTAAATAAATTCTGAAGGGAATCCAGCCATTAACGCTTAGAGAACTGAGTCTTCTTACGCGCTTTCTTCTGACCGAACTTCTTGCGCTCCACCATACGGGGATCGCGGGTGGTCAAACCGACCTGCTTCAACGTGGGCTTCCACTCAGGGTTGACCTCGATGAGGGCTTTGGAGATGGCCAATCGCACCGCCTCCGCTTGACCGGTGATGCCGCCGCCGTCCACGTTCACTTGAACGTCGTACTGGCCAGCAGTCTCTGTCAACATGAAGGGCTGGTTGATTTTGTATTGCAACACAGATGTGGTGAAATAGTCGTTCGCGTCCTTCTTGTTGATGGTGACGCTGCCCTTTCCAGGCTTCATGTAGAGACGCGCTACTGCGGTCTTACGTCGGCCAGATGTATTGATTACTTCCATGCGGTGTGATGATCAAGCTTGAATCAAGCGAATTTGATTTGCTCAGGCTGCTGAGCTTCGTGTTTGTGGTCAGGACCTACATATACGTGCAGGTTGCGGAACATCTCGCGTCCCAATGAATTCTTGGGGAGCATGCCGCGTACAGCATCTTCCACCAAAGCAAATGGCTTGCGCTTCAACTGCTCCTTGGCAGTGCGGGTGCGCTGACCACCGGGGTAGCCCGTGTAACGGATGTACTCCTTCTGGTCCCACTTGTTTCCAGTCAAAACCACCTTCTCTGCGTTGACAACAATTACGTAGTCACCGCAGTCTGCGTGTGGGGTGAAATTTGGCTTGTGCTTTCCGCGCAGGCGCTTAGCGACTTCAGACGCCAATCGGCCCAAAGTTTGGCCTTCAGCATCGACGAGCAACCACTTCTTATCAGCGTTCTCCTTGTTGATGGAGACGGTTTTGTAGCTCAAAGTATCCACAGCTCAGTGTTTTGAATGTTCAAATTCTCCCCAAAATTGGGGGTGCGAAGATAGCAAACGGATGTTTACAACCCAAGCCATCTTGTGGACAAAAATTCGGGAATCAATTAATTGTCCGATTTCACCTTGCCCGGTGAGGGCTCCACAAACGACCAATTGCCCGAATTTCCCGGCCCCTGGGCTCGATTCTCCTCGGTCGGCAACACCTGAATCTGGCGCTTCACATTATCGCTGGCATCGAGCAGAAAAAGCGTTTCTCCAGATGCCGAAAGCCCAAACGGAAACCCACCCCGGCCATTTTCGTAGCCCAGCACCACCGCGCCAGGCGCCAAACAACCTCCGGGCAACTCCCAACCCACTTGGGTCAAGTCATCCGTCAGGCGCCACCCTGTCATCGAGCATGCCGTGTCGGAAGCGTTCTGCACTTCAATGTAGTCCGCCGGTTCGCCTTTGGCGTGGATTTCGGTGATGCGGATCTGCTCCGCCTTGCACACCGGACACGCTCCGCTGAGTTTGGTGCGTTGGCCCTCTGCGTAAGCGCGCGCCGGCGGGATGCGCTTTAACGGTTGGTTCGGTTTGCGCAACGTATAGGACGTCTGAATACGGAGCACGTGCGAACGCCATGGATCGGGGTCCAACCATTCATTGCCCCACAAATAAGCCAACTCCACATCCCATCGCTTGGAAAGTTCCGTGCCGAGGCTCGCCTGCCAGCGCTCGCTCCACCGTCCGCCCTGCCGATGGAAGACTTCCCAACTCAGTTCTGCGTCAAGCCGGTCGGTCACCTTGCGGCCATAAGCAACTCGCGAGCGAACCGTTGGCATCAAGGGAGCGGCCTGGCCTTCAAGACGCACACCACTGAACCAGGGGCGTGCCTCCCAATCCTCCGTGGTCATGATCCGGGTGGACCATTTGCCCTGTCCGACTTTCCAACTTCCAATGGCGCGCAACGCAATGCGGCGGCGGGCAACGTACCCTCTGTCCAACTGCTGACGTTCCGAAAAACGCCACTGCATGTTGAGGTCCCAGTGCTTGTTCACCCGGTATTCCACGGCAGCATCCACCAACCCTTGCTCGTGCCAGGACGCACCCTGGGTCCAGCGGTTTTCCCACTGCAAGGACCACGACCAGGTTTTATTCAGCGATTGGCCGACACCCGTCCCCAACCAACACTCGGTGTCGGTGTATTGGCCGTTTGCCGAAAAGGCAACAGCCGCACATGCCAGAAGTGCAATGCCGCGCACGGTGCTCAGATGTCTTTGTAAATGCGCAAGGCCCCGATATCCAATGCCTCTTCACCTGCCTCAATTTCAAATTGGCGGACGATGGCGATGTCCGGGGAGTTGTTGAACGGCGGCAAGGTATCCTCGCTGTACACATAAACGGTGTACGCACCGGGCCGCAAACCGTAAAACGCGAATTCCCCGTCGAAGTTGGTCTGCACCCGGTCGTCCGGCCCTACTCGATCGCCGTAAGTGATGAATACATCCTCATCTGCAGCCGGCACGACCACAGCGTTTGCAGGGTTCGTGATGACAATGCGTTGCTCGAGTTCCACGTTGCCTGTGACGGTGGTAATACCGCCCTCACCAGGGGTACGCGTGCAACCCAACAAGACAAGGGACACAGCAAGGGACAAAGAGAATAAGCGCATGCTCCGGGGCTTTTTCAAAAATGAATCCAATTCTTACGTCTGCAAAGTAGGGACTCCCTAATTTCGAACACAATATTAGTCGCCGCATGGTTCCCCACGAAGAACATTCTCCCCTGCAACACACCGGTCTTGGTGAAGGCCGCATTGAAGTCGTGTGCGGGCCGATGTTCTCGGGCAAAACCGAAGAGTTGCTCCGCCGGGTGCGCCGCGCCCAAATTGCCGCCCAACCAACGGTCATCTTCAAGCCAGCCACCGACACCCGCTACCAAAAAGACCACGTGACCTCGCACGATTCAAATGCCTTGCCGTCGGTCACCGTCGGCTCAAGTCAGGGCATCCTTGATTACTTGCGCGCTCAGCCGCGACCTGTCACGGTGGTCGCGATCGACGAGGCGCAGTTTTTCGATGCCGAGCTGCCCGCCACGTGTGTCACCCTCGCCAACAACGGCATCCGGGTCATCGCCGCCGGTCTGGACCTGGATTTCAAGGGCATCCCATTCGGCGTCATGCCAGAATTGCTTGCCTTGGCAGAAGAGGTTACCAAGCTCCACGCTGTGTGCATGGAAACCGGGCGACCGGCGCATTTTTCGCACCGCATCGCGGGCGGTGACAGCACCGTTGAGATTGGCGAAAAAGACCGCTACATCCCGTTGACCCGTCAAGCGTTTGTCGAAGCGCGTAAGCAGGCCGAACGCCGCGAACCCAAGGCCGAATGACCGTCGGTGCCTGGAAGGCTTGGCTCGAGCACGCCTCAACTGTACACGCCGTGACCGCGGCCAGTGCTGCCGTTTCTGACGATACCCCTTTGTTCATCACCCAAGATTCGCGGGCGCTAGAGGCCGCCAAACCCGGAGCCCGAGCATTTGTCGCCCTCCCAGGCAATTGGCACGACGGCCACGCATTCCTCGAGGAAGCCCACGCCAATGGCGCGCGTTACTTCCTCGTCAGCGACGCCGCGCACTTGCCCGACTTGCCAAATTCCGACATCGTCCGTAGTGCCGATCCCGTAGCCGCCTGGCAATCGCTTACCCGGCAGTGGCGCGACACCTGCGGAACATCCATCATCGCCATCACCGGAAGCAACGGCAAAACCACGGTCAAAGAATGGCTGCTGCAACTCATCGCCCCACGCACCGTGGCATTTGGCAGCCCGCGCAGTTACAACAGCCAAGTCGGCGTGCCGCTGGCCCTCGCGGAAATGACGCCTCACCATGCTTGGGGGGTAGTCGAAGCCGGCATCAGCCACCCCGGTGAAATGGCACGACTCACCGACTGCATCGGCCCAAACGTTGGTGTGCTCACCCACCTCGGTGAAGCCCACCTCGAAAACTTCGCCAGCTCCGATGCCCTGCGCGATGAAAAACTTGCCCTGTTCAACGGCTGCGACTGGGTGGCCATGCCGGGAACCCTGCATGCCGCCGCGCAAGCGCTCCGGGCTCAAGGCATCACCGTCCACACGTGGGGAGAATCTGATCACGATGCGCTGCGCGTATCGAGCACGCTACAAGGCGACGGGAGGGCTGTTGCTGCAGCATATGGCGGCCAACACTTGAGCTGGACGTTGCCTTTTTCGGATGAAATGGGCTACCGCAACGCCATGACCGCCGCGTTGGTGGGCCTGGTTTGGGGCGTACCTGCTGAAGAAGTCGGCAGCGCGCTCGACCGATTCCGTGACCTGGAACACCGCATGCAGCGCATCCGAAAAGGCGACGGCATGTGGGTACTTTCCGATGCTTACACCAATGATTGGGACGCCTTGGGGCTCGCGTTGAGCGATTTGAAACGCATCCCCGGCAACGCCAAAAAAGGCGCGATCATCGGGCCCGTTCCGGGCATGAACACCGACGGCATCGAGCGGCTGAAATCATTGATTGCCGCAAACGGCATCGACACCGTGTGGGCTGTTGGTGGTGCTTGGAAAGCAGCCAGTAACCCACCCTGGAAGCAATTGGCCTCAACGGAGGAGGCGCTGGAAGCGCTGCAAGGCGAGGACAGCCCATTTGATGGGCACCACGTGCTGGTCAAGGGTCCGCGTGTCGAGCGATTTGAACGGCTCACAGATGCCTTGGTGCAACGCGGGCACACAACGCGGTTAGTGCTCGACTTGGAAGCCTTGACCCACAACCTGCAGCAGCTGCGGCGGTACATCCGCGCCCATTGCTCGAGCGGAACCGACCTCATCGGCGTCATCAAAGCGAGTGGATACGGGACGCATGCTGCAGCGATCGCGCGGGTGCTGGAGTTTCACCGCGTGCCCTTGGTGGCTGTCGCCTGTACGGAAGAGGGGGTTGAATTGCGCGCCCACGGCATCACCAGCCGCATCCTCGTCTTGAACCCGACGCCGGACACCTTTACGGCTTTGCTCCAACACCGATTGGAGCCCACAGTTCACTCCGAAGAACAATTCGAAGCATTGGTCCGTGAACTTGAACATCACGACTCCCCGTGGCCCATTCACCTCAAAGTGGATACGGGCATGCACCGGCTGGGATTTGCCCCCAATGACCCGGCATTGCTCCGCGTCGCAGGGCATGCGCAAGTCGATGTGAAAAGCGTGTTCAGCCACCTCGCGAGCGCAGACCGGACCGATCAAGACGACGCTACACGCCGCCAATCCGAAGCGTTCGACCGAGCGGCAGCGGCCCTTCGAACCGTGTCACCAAACATCAAAACCCACCTGCTCAATTCCTCGGGATTGGTGCGCTTCCCCGAAGCTGCTGGGGATTATGTGCGGGTGGGAATTGCTATGCTCGGTGTGGTGCCAGCCGGCAAAATGTACCTCAAGCCCGTTGTGCATTTTGAAACCGCGATTGCATCCCTACACTGCATCCCACCCAACGAAGGCATCGGCTACGGGTTGGAAGATGCAGCCGCTCATGAACGCATCCTCGCCACGTTGCCCGTCGGCTACGCGGACGGATACCCGCGAAGCCTTTCGAATGGGAAGGGCCATGTAGCGGTCCGAGGCCACCGCGCACCCGTTGTCGGCAAGGTCTGCATGGACATGACCATGGTCGATGTCACCTCCATTTCGGGGGTCCGGGTTGGTGACAGCGTGGAACTGTTCGGCCGACAACTGCCCATCGAGGAGGTGGCAGCGGCGGCCGGAACAATTGCCTACGAAATCCTGTCGCGCATCCCCATGCGGGTGCTTCGGGAACAGCGCGGCGGCTGAGTTTAAACCGACTCTTTGAGGAAGTACTTGTACTGCATCCGCGTGATCCACCAGTACATGACCGGCACGATGATCAACGTCAAGAAGGTGGCAAACGTGAGGCCATAGATGATGGCCCAACTCATCGGTTTCCAGAACACATTGTTGTCCCCGCCGATGTAAATCCGTGGATCGTATTCCGTGACCAACGTGACGAAATCAATGTTCAATCCGATCGCCAAAGGCAACAGCCCAAGGACCGTCGTGATGGCAGTGAGCAAAACTGGCCGGAGACGGGTGCGCCCGCCCAAAACAATGGATTCCACCACTTCGCTGAAAGGAAGCTGGGTGTCCACATTCTGGTCCCGCCGCTTGCGTTCGCGGATCAAGTCTGTGTAATCGATCAGGACGATGGCGTTGTTCACCCCGACGCCGG
>CAXREW010000207.1:0-5926 GCA_964229455.1 Flavobacteriaceae bacterium
TTGAGTTTCGGGCACCACAGTGGGGATTTGAAGTTTTACGTCGGTGAGAATAACGGTTTTGTGCCCATTGACCTCAATCTGGAGACGCCCAATGCAGAGTCAAAAGGCCTGCTCTGGGCCGATATCGACAACGATGGCGACCAGGATCTGTTCGCTGCGTTTCGCTTGGCCCCGAACAAACTGTGGATCAATCAAGGCGATATGGTCATGGTTGACGTGAGTGCGACGTGTGGTATAGCGCAAGACAACCGCCGAAGTTTCGGCCCAGCCTTCGGGGACTTTGACCAAGATGGGCTGTTGGACTTGTTTGTATCCACCTACGGGTATGTCGTGGATGTGCCGCAAGGGAACGAGCTGTACCGGAACCTGGGCGACGGCCAATTCGAAGACGTGACGGATGCCATGGGCATGGGCGGGATGAACTTGCAGAGTTTTCAGGCGTCGTGGATGGATGCCGACCGCGATGGGTGGTTGGACCTGCACGTGGTGCGCGACCGCTTGATCTACCCAAACCTGTTCTACCACAATAAGGGCTTTGAAACGGGGGAGGCCACTTTTGTGGAAGAGGCGGCGCTGCGGGGGATGGATGTCGCCATTAATTGCATGTCCACGAGCCCGCATGATTTCGACCGCGACGGCGATTTGGATTTGTTCCTAGCCGGGGGGTTGGAAGGCAATGAACTCCTCGAGAATACCGGCGACGGTTTTTATACGAACGTGACGACCGAATTGGTAGCCATGTACGAGGTGTGCTGGTCCGGTCAATGGTTGGATGTCGACGCGGACGGCTGGGAAGAGCTGCACGTGGCCACAGGCCTCGCGGATTACGTCGATTACCCAGCGGTGTTGATGAACAACCCCAACGAACCGGACGAGTTGTTCCTCAATGCAGGAGGAAATCTTATCTCGCCGGGGACGATGTTCCAAGCCGAGAGCACCCTGACGTATGCCACGGCCACAGGGGACTACAATGGCGATGGGTTCATTGATTTCGTCTCCCACAAGATTGGCACCTCGCCTGAGATTCGCCGCAGCACCCCCAATGGCAACAACACCATGCGCATCCTGCTGCACGGTACGGAAAGCAATGCAGATGCTGTGGGTTCCAAGATTGAATTGTGGGTCGGCTCGGATTACTGGTACCGGGAGACATACTGCGGAGAAGGCTACCTGGCCCAAAACAGTCGGTGGGAGCATTTCGGCATGGCAAACCACACGACCGTCGATTCCATCAAGGTGCATTGGCCACTCGGAGCTGTGGAGACGTGGTACGATATGACGGTGCAGACGGCACTCGAACTAACGGAAGGCACCTCGTGTGCGCCGAACTGCGTGGGGTGCACATACGAGGGCGCGTGCAACTACGACCCCGATGCCTCTACTGACGATGGCTCATGTGACCTGTCGTGCCTGATCGCTGATCTGGTCTGCGGCACGGGCCTGATTTGGAATCCGGAGACGGCCCAATGCGAAAATCCCTGCCCCGCGGACCTTACCGGGGACAACCAAGTGGACGTGGGGGATTTGTTGGTGTTCCTGGCTGAATTTGGCACCGTTTGTTTGTAGAGTATATGCTCTTTTGGGTTAGTTTAGTTATACCTGCAGGGGTTGGGCCAATAAAGGCGAATCCCACATGCACTATGAACCATCATACTGCCCTTACCTGCACGGTTGCATCAAATGGATGCTTCCCTTGTTGATGGTGTTCGCCTTGCAGCCAAAAGCCCGGCCTCAGGTAGCGTTTGTTGATGTTTCCGATGAAGTCAACGTTTATTCTGACCACACGAATGGATACTGGGGGACAGGGTTGAGCACGGTGGACTTCAATGGGGATGGATACGATGACATTACGTTGGCCCACCATGCGGGAGAATTACGCTTCTACCTCGGAAATGGCACCGGGTTTGAAGAAATTGCAATCGACCTTCCCGATTATCCATTTGAGGCCAAAGCCCCTATCTGGGCGGACATTGACAACGACGGCGATCAAGACCTCTTTGTCACGTATCGTTTAGCGGCCAATAAGCTCTACCGGAACAACGGTGATTTGGAGTTCATTGACATCAGCCAAACTTCGGGCATCAGCCAAGCCAGTTACAGAAGCTACGGCGCTTGTTTTGGCGATTTCGACAAAGACGGGCTGCTGGATCTTTTCGTGGCGAATTATGCGCTCGGACAAGACCCTCCGGTCAATGAGTTGTACAAAAACCTCGGAGATGGGCTATTCCTGGACGTTGGGTCCGATTTTGTGATTGGGGAGCCTGTCACGCACAGTTTTCAAGGGCAATGGGTAGATTTCAACGAGGACGGCTTGCTTGATTTGCATTTGATTCGGGACCGTTTGGACTTTGAAAATCGCTATTACAAGCAGCAAGAAGACGGGTCGTTCATAGAAGATTCACACGCCATGGGATTGGACCTGGCGATCAACGCGATGTGCACCTCCACCTCCGATTTTGATCGCGATGGAGACCAAGACCTGTATATGTCAGCCGGGATGTGGGAGGGCAACTTTTTCATGGAAAATGAGGGCGGTGAATTTGATGAATACGAGGCCGAAAGCGGAGACAGCTTGGCGGTTCATTTGACCAGCTGGGGCTCCTGCTGGCTCGATGCCGATAACAACGGCTGGGAAGACTTGCACGTGTGTACGGGCTTCAGCACGTACACAATGTACCCCGACGTATTTTCCATTTATCCGTTTGTGCCCGACCATTTTTTCTGGAATGAAGCAGGTGTTTTTGAGGAGGACTCTACTGGTTTTTTCGAAACGGCCACGTTGTCTTTTTGCGCTGCGATTGCCGACGTCAATGCGGACGGTTTTCCAGACCTCGTGAACCACGCCGTCGGCGAATACCTGCAGGTCCTTCAATCTGTACCCAATGAAAACAACTGGTTGAGAATCCTGTTGCAAGGGACAACCAGCAATCGAGACGGTGTGGGATCTAAAATTTGGGTGTATAGCGGAGGAAACGCGGCCTACCGAATGACCCACTGCGGTGAGAATTACCTTTCTCAAGACAGCAAGTGGGAACATTTTGGATTGGGATCAGGAGGAAGCGTGGATTCAGTGGTTGTCGCTTGGCCCTCTGGGATCGTCGATGTGTTTCACGATGTTGAAGTCAATCAGTCCGTCATGCTTTTGGAAGGAGAAACCAGTGCCACTCCAACCGGGGGATGCCTGTATGTGGGCGCTTGCAATTTCAATGCCACGGCAGATTTTGATGACGGGACGTGCGATTTCTCTTGCCTCATTGCGGAATTGGTATGCGGTCCAGGATTGGTTTGGGATGCGGAAGCGCAGGCATGCCAGCTCTCTTGTCCGGCGGATTTGACAGCCGACGGAGCAGTTAATGTGGAAGATTTGCTGATTATGCTGGATGCATTTGCTTCGTTCTGCCCCTGATGCTGCGATTCGGGCGCTTTCAATTGGAAATATTGGCGTTACGGGTTATTTTTAATTAACCTGTAAGCATTGGAACCAAGTTGGTTTCACTATGCTGCACGCCCAAGAAATAGCAAAGCTCTTCAATTGGTATCAGCCTTCCCAAGCGAAGGTTTTTGCTGCTGCATTGCTTTTTGGTTTGTTAAAGACACTTTCCGGTGCAGCCCAAGCTCCTTTTGTGGACGTCAGCAATGAGATGGACATTTGGACGGATCACACGAGCGGTTACTTAGGAGCGGGCTTGAGCATGGCGGATTTCAACGGCGATGGATTGGATGATTTGAGCATTGCTCACCACATGGGTGAACTGCAATTCTACTTGGGCGATGGAGCAGGGTTCATTCCGTACGACTTGGAGTTGACGGACTACCCGAATGAAGCCAAGTGCATTCTCTGGGCAGACATCGACAACGATGGTGACCAAGACCTGCTCATCACGTACCGATTAGCGGCTAACCGGCTCTACATCAACGAAGGGGACTTGGTGATGACGGACGTCAGCGAGCAATGTGGTATTGACCAATCCAACCGACGGAGTTACGGTGCCTGCTTCGGCGATTACGACAACGACGGGCTACTCGACCTGTTTATCGCCAATTACGTCAGTGGCCAGGATCCGCCGTTCAATGAGTTTTACCGGAACCTGGGTGGAGGATACTTCGAAGAGGTCACGTTTGACTTCCCGATGGGTGAGCCGTTGCCTCAGAATTTTCAGGGCCAATGGGTGGACTTCAATGAAGACGGTTTGTTGGACCTGAATCTCATTCGAGATCGAATTTGCTTCGAGAACAAGTACTACAAGCAGACAGAGGAAGGCGACTTCTTCAATGATGCGCCCGCCATGGCATTGGATTATTCCATCAATGCCATGTGCACGGGAACCACGGATTTTGACCGGGACAACGACCAAGACCTGTACATGTCGGCAGGGATGTTCGAAGGTAACCACTTCGTCGTGAACGACGGGACAGGGGTGTTTGAGCTTCACGACCCCGAAGAGGGGGACAGCGTCATGGTCAACCTCACCAGCTGGGCGGGTACGTGGTTTGACATGGATAATGATGGCTGGGAGGACTTGCACGTGTGCACGGGATTTTCGACGTACACCTCGTGGCCGGCGATTTTTCAGAATTACCCGTACGTCCCCGACAACTTCTTCCACAACGAAGGCGGGATTTTTTACGAGGACACCACGGGATTTTTCGATGTAGAGGCATTGTCGTTTTCGGCGGTAACGGGCGATTACAACCTGGACGGATTCCCGGACCTGGTGAACAACCTCGTTGGCGAATATGCCCAAGTGTTGGAGGCCATCCCCAATGATAACCGGTGGGTTAAGATTATGCTTGAAGGCACCATCAGCAACCGCGACGGCATCGGCGCCAAGATTCGCGTCTACCGCAACGGCCTGCTCGGGTACCATATGACCACATGCGGCGAAAACTACCTGGGACAGAACAGCCGCTGGGAGCACTTTGGACTGGGCCTTGCTTCGGGCATTGACAGCATCACGGTGCATTGGCCTTCTGGTGTGGTCGACCAGTATTACAACCTCGAGCCCAACCAGAGCTTGGTCTTTGTGGAAGGAGAGACCGGTCCGGATCCCTGTGCGCTTGGGGCTTGTCCCGGATGCACGTATCCGGAAGCCTGCAACTTCGATAGCAGCGCCAACGAAGAAGACGGTTCCTGTGACTTCTCATGCTTGATCAACGCAACCACATGCGGCCCGGGAACGGCTTGGGATTCGTTGATGCAACAATGTGTTCCGGTTGACAACGCGTGCCCGACTGATCTCAATGGGGATCAGGTCACAGACGTTGCTGATTTGCTCATATTCCTAGCGATGTTCGCCATTGATTGTCCGTAACCTGCGATGTCAATTATGAAACGCAGACCTTCCATCACCCACGCATTGCTTATTCTGTTGGCATGCCTGCTCATTACGCGGGGCTCAGCCCAGCTTGCAGATGTTAGCAACGCATTGCAGCTTGAAACCCAGCACACGGGTGGCTTCTTGGGAGCCGGGGTCAGCTTTGCGGATTTCAATGGGGACTACATTGACGACTTGACCTTTGCGGATTTTCAAGGTGACTTGAAGTTTTTTGCGGGTACAGGCGATGAGGAGGGGTTTACACCGGTCGACTTCAATCTGCCAGCGTATCCCCATGAGGCCAAAATGGTGCTCTGGGGGGACATCGACAACGACGGGGATCAGGACTTGTTTGTGACATACCGGCTGGCGGCCAATAAGTTGTTTTTGGCGGATGGTGAAGGAGGACTTACCGACGTAAGCGCCACCTGTGGGATCAACCAAGCGTCTCGCAAAAGCTACGGGGCGAGTTTTGGAGACTACAATGCCGATGGCTTTTTGGACTTGTTCGTTTGCAATTACACATCGTCTTCAGATGAATACCCTTTCAATGAACTTTACGAAAACAATGGCGATGGCACCTTTGCCGAGACGACTGTAGCACAAGGCCT
>CAXREW010000208.1:0-5958 GCA_964229455.1 Flavobacteriaceae bacterium
GGTGGTGGGGTGATCCTGTGTCGACAAACGTAGCCCCTTTGGATGCGGCTTTGGGCGGTGCAATGGGCCTCAATTCAACTCCGGGCTCCATTTGGTTTTCGTCCCACGCCACCGCATGGCGGCCATCGCAGGCGTGCAAGGTTCCCCCTGTTTCGGGCATCCAACCCTTCTGTCGTAAAAACGCAAAAAGCGCGCGGCTTCCATTGCCACAGAACGACCGAGACCCATCAGCATTGACGTAATCCATTTCCCATTCGGTGCAGGGCTTCGCATCCGCCGGGTTGTTCAAGGGTTGAAAAAAGATCAAGCCGTCTGCCCCCACACCATTTGAGGCATCACACATGGCCGCAATGGTGGCGGCATCAGGCAATGCAGCCCAATCCCTGCGGTCCATTAGAATGAACGCATTTCCCGTCCCCTCCCATTTCCAAGCGTCGATGAGCATGGCGACGAAGGTAACCCATCCGCGCTGGCCTATCTTTACCCTGTCAACGAAAAATGAACGCATCCACCTCCTTAGAAACGGGCGTCAAAGCATTGCTTGAAGCCTTCCGCACCATGAGCACCGCACGTGCCATGAGCGACCTCTTCGAAGCGCATGCGCGGTTGACATCGAAATACGTCCACGCCTGTTCCCGAGGTCACGAAGCCATTCAATGGGCAACGGGACGGATGCTCGGACACCAGGACTACCTCAGCGCCTATTACCGGGACGACTGCTTGCTGCTCAGCATCGGCATGGAACCCGAAGAATTGATGCTGCAGTTGCTCGCCAAAGGCGACGACCCCTTCAGCGGAGGACGCACGTACTACAGCCACCCCTCACTCAATCGCGAGGGGCTTCCCCGGATTCCCCACCAGAGTAGCGCCACGGGAATGCAGGCCATCCCTGCAGCAGGGGTAGCGCTCGGCCTACAATACAAGGAGCTACAAGGCATTCCGCATGACCGTGATGGAGCGCCGCCCGCGGTGGTCTGTTCCATCGGCGATGCGGCCATGACGGAGGGTGAAGTGAGTGAAGCCCTGCACATGAGCGATTTGCGTGAGTTGCCCATCATCTGGCTGGTGCAAGACAACGAATGGGACATCTCCGCGAACGCTTCAGAAATCCGTTCCCACGACGCATCTACTTTGGCCAAAGCGTTTCCGCAGATCAAGGCAATGGAAATCGACGGCGCCGACGCTGAAGCCAGCATGAATGCCATGGTGGAGGCGTTTGACTACGTGCGAAACGAACGCAAACCGGTGCTTGTCCATGCCCACGTGCCTTTGCTGGGGCACCACACGAGTGGCGTCCGAAAGGAATGGTACCGCGATGATTTGGAAGAACACGGCAAGCGTGACCCGCTTATCGCCTTGCGCAAACGACTGCTGAAACTCGGCATTGCCAGCGAGGCGTTGGACACCATTCAAACGGAGGTGACGGAGGCAGTGGAAGCGGCGTTTGAACGGGCCCAAGGCCACGACGAACCAGATCCAGCCACGTTGGCCCAGCATGCCTTGGCGCCTACCACGGTCACCGAAGAAGTTGGCAATCGACAAGGCACAGATGACGAGCCGACGCTGATGGTGGATTGTGCGTTGCACGCCATGCAAGAAATCTTGGCGGACCACCCCGAAGCCTTGCTCTATGGACAGGACGTCGGCGGACGGTTGGGCGGTGTCTTCCGCGAAGCTGCCACGCTCGCACAGAAATTCGGCGACCAACGCATCTTCAACACCCCCATTCAAGAAGCCTTCATCATTGGTTCGACGGCAGGCATGTCAGCCGCGGGACTGCGGCCCATCGTCGAGGTTCAGTTCGCGGATTATCTCTGGCCCGGCCTCAACCAGCTATTCACCGAACTCAGCCGAAGCTACTTCTTGTCCAATGGCCAATGGCCCATTCACAGCCTCATCCGCGTTCCCATCGGCGCTTACGGTTCCGGCGGCCCTTACCACAGCTCGAGCATCGAGTCCGTGTTGGCCAACATCCGGGGCATCAAGGTGGTGTATCCGTCCAATGGCGCCGACTTGAAAGGTTTGCTCAAGTCCGCCTTTTACGATCCGAACCCCGTGGTTGTACTCGAACACAAAGGGCTGTATTGGTCCAAAATCCCCGTCACCGAAGCCGCGAAGGTCATTGAGCCCGATGCAGCCTACCGTGTGCCCATCGGACAGGGACGCATGGTGACCGAGGTCAAAGCCGGTGAGGAAAGTGCCTGCACCATCATCACGTATGGACGCGGAGTGTATTGGTCGCAAGCAGCAGCCGCTGAATTTGGCGAACGGGTGGAAATCTTGGATTTGCGCACCATCAGCCCCGTGGACGTTGAATTGATCACCGAACGGATCAAACACACCCACCGCGCGGTGGTCGTGACTGAAGAGCCGGTCAACAACGGATTCGCCCAAGCGCTGGCCGGCCGCATCGGCAGCGAATTGTTCACCAAGTTGGATGCGCCGGTGCAGGTAGTGGGCTCCATGGAGACCCCGGCCATTCCGTTGAATGAAAACCTGGAGCGATACGTCCTTGTGAACGAGACCAAGGTGCGAAATGCCCTCGCACATACGTTGGAGTATTGATGGAACGGTTGCTTTTGTGTTGGATGCTTTCAGGTTATGGGTTTGCTGGTTCGCAAGGCGCATGGAGCGGAGAGGTGGTCTTTGACGTCACCCCTCGCCAAGCGACCGAAAGCCAGTGGGATTACCTTCCGCACACCATCACGTACGAGACGAATGGCGAGGAATGGCGCATCCTGGAACAAGGAACGAGCTTCGAGCGCGTCTGGCTTGGGAAACATGGCGTGCCCACCCACCACATCCTGTTTCATTTCCTCGGCCATGCCGTGGAACTCGAGGAACGGTGCACAAGTGAATCCATTGCGCAATTTGACTGGGGGCCGGCACCGTGCCCATGGAACGTCGAAGCCGAAAGTGCAGTGCTTTTCGTCAGCGACGGCCCCGTCCGTTACGAACTGAACGTACAAACCAAGCGAGCTGTGAAGCGTTCCAACTGGGACCGAAAGCACTTCGATTTGCCCCATGGGTATGAACCCATTGACAAGCCCGGATTGGCTGCCTTGCTGCAGTCGCTCGGCCAATCCCTGGATTAAACTCAAGCCTGCGCCAGTAGCCTTCGTGGACGTTGGATTGTTTTTTCCGATGGTCCTGCGAACTTTTAGTGGGTTCTGGAAATTGAAGGGGTATGCAGGTACATCATGGAATCATGTGGAATGTCGCTTCTGTGAAGCGCGAAGGACCCGAGGCGGTCCGAGTCCGCATCGAACCCCTGCAACCAACGGCCGCGGCCCTGCAAGGCAATCTAGCTGGCGGCTATATGGTCTTTTCCCTTCCTACCTCACCCCGATTGCGCCGAACCTACTCCGTTCTTCACCAAGACGAACGGGGACTGGAATACGTCGTGAAAAACGTTCGAGGCGGCCAAGCCAGTCGTTTCTTCAGCACGACCCTCAAGGCCGGTGACACGCTAGAAATGATGGATTTCGGCAACGCCCTTTGGCAACCGGAATGGGACGAACGTCCACAGCACTTCATCGCCTTTGCCGGTGGCATTGGCATGTCGCCAATCGTCAGCTGCATGAACCGGGCGCTGAAAAGCGATGTTGGTCACCGATTTACCCTGTACGAATCGTCCCGTTCAGAGCGGCGCCGGCTGTTCTCGCGTGAACTCGACACTCTCCGCAAGCACCCCTTGTGCTCGGTTTACCAACTCTACACGGAAACGCAAAACCGCTCCGTACCAAGTACAGGCCGCATCACGCGAGAGCGCGTCATCCAATGGCTCGAACGCCATCCAAATGCCAGCTCTGCAACCTACCTCATCAGCGCTCCGCACGGCATGATGGAAGCGGTTCACCGCGGGTTGGACGCCTTGAATGTACCCATGGTACAGCGTGTCACGGAGCATTTCACCGACCGACCGCTGAGTCACGAATCGCACGTGCTTCATCCAACTGCCAGCAAAGCATCACGTCCCCAGTGCGAACTCGAAATCGAACAAGACAGCGGCACCCAATCATTCACCATGCACGGCGAAGGCCAAAGCATCTTGCACGCCGCGAGCGCCGCAGGCGTTGATGTGCCGTCCAGTTGCAGCGGTGGCATCTGCCTATCATGCCAAGCACAGGTCATCGAAGGCGAAGTGCAACCTTACGGCATCAGCGGGCTGACGGAAGAAGAAAAAGCCAAAGGCATGGTGCTCTGCTGCCGATCGCAGCCGAAGTCGGAGCGACTGAAGCTCCGGTTGGTCAATTGAGGCCAAACATCAAGGCAGACCGAGGTATTTGTGGGTCTGCAGGCTGATGCGCCAATCGGGATTTTCTTGTACAAACGCGACTGTGTAGTCCAACACCTGCTCACGCCGGTCCCACTCGGGCTGGAAATAAAGGCGAGCGTCCGTCGGGAGTCGCGACGCGTGTTCGCTGCCCCACGCCAGGTCTTGCCGATTGACAACAATCACCTTAAGTTCATCCGTTTGCGCGTAAATGGCGTCCAAAGGAGCCTTGAAGCGCTTCGGAGAAAACGTGATCCAATCCCATGAACCGGTCATCGGGTGCGTCCCCGATGTTTCGATGTGGGTGCGGATGCCCGCCGCTTGCAAACCTTCGGTGAGGGCCGCGAGGTCGTGCATGGCGGGTTCTCCACCGGTGACCACACAGATGGGGGCTTTCGAGGCCACCGCCTCATTGACCAAGGTGCCGGCGGTCACGTGCGGATGGGCATTCACGTCCCAGCTCTCCTTGACATCGCACCAGGCACACCCCACGTCGCACCCGCCCAAGCGGATGAACCACGCGGCGGCGCCGGTGAACGCACCCTCACCTTGCACGGTCAGGAAGCGCTCCATGACCGGGTACTCCTGGTCACGCCAATTTGCCATGCAAATCAAATTCAGTCGCCGACTCGATGCGCACTTGGGCGAAATCACCGATGCGCAGGTGCACGTCATCCGGGGTCTGGATGCGGACTTCGTTGTCCACATCCGGAGAATCCCATTCGGTCCGCCCTACCCATTCGCCGTCTTCGATGCGGTCGATGAGGACGCGCTGCTCAGTGCCGACGAATTTTTGGTTGAGTTCGAATGAGATTCCGGCTTGTTGGGTCATGATCTCGTCAACGCGCTTCTTTTTCACCTCTTCCGGAACGTCGTCGTTGAGGGTGTACGCATGGGTATTCTCTTCGTGCGAATACGTGAAGCACCCGACGCGCTCGAACCGCATGCGCTCGGTCCAGCGCAGCATGTCCTCATGGTGGGCTTCCGTCTCGCCCGGGAACCCACAGATTAACGTCGTTCGCAAGGCCATTTCCGGCACCCGGTCCCGGATGTCTCCGATGAGCCGGTCCATTTTCTCTTGGGTAATGCCCCGGCGCATGGCGCGCAGCATCTCATCTGAAGCGTGCTGCAACGGCATGTCGAGGTAGTTGCATACGTTGGATTTGCGCGCCATCACATCGAGTACGTCCATCGGGAATCCCGTCGGGAACGCATAGTGCAGGCGAATCCAATCGATGCCCTCGACGTCGCTCAACCGGTCGACCAATTCCGCGAGCTTGCGCTCTTTGTAGAGGTCGAGACCGTAGTAAGTCAAGTCTTGGGCGATGAGGATCAACTCGCGTGAGCCGTTGGCCGCTAGTGACTGGGCATGGGTGACCAAGTCCTCCATGGGCGTCGAGACGTGTTTGCCGCGCATCAACGGGATGGCGCAAAACGCACACGGGCGGTCACATCCTTCGGCGATTTTGAGGTAGGCGTAGTGGGCGGGTGTTGTGAGCAACCGCTCCCCGACCAACTGCTTTTTGTAATCGGCGCGCAGGGTCTTCAACAATCGCGGCAAATCACGGGTACCGAACCACGCATCCACCTCCGGGATGCCTTCTTGCAATTCGTCTTTGTAGCGTTCCGACAAGCAGCCCGTCACGTAGACGCGGTCGACGTAGCCGGCTTTTTTCGCCTCG
>CAXREW010000209.1:0-2463 GCA_964229455.1 Flavobacteriaceae bacterium
GAGATGACACCGGGATTGGACATGCTTTGGTTTTGGTAGCTTGCCCAACCGAAATCCGATGGGTACCCCATGGACGCTTCATTGTAATCGTGCGTCACATTCGCCCACACCATGAATCCGTCGTTGACCAGGGTTTGGTTTTCGGATAGGTCGACCCAGTGTTCCAAAATCATGTAGATGTCGGACTCATCTTGCCAGAGGTGGTTGGCGTACTCGTTGAGCAAATTGATGCGGGCTTGGTCGTAGCCCCACACGTTGCCCGGAGTCTGGGTCATGCCCTTGGAAAAGTCGAGGCGGTACCCGTCGATGTGGTATTCATCAACCCAGTACTTCAACGCTCGTTTCATGAAATACTTCGTGGCCGGGCTGTCGTGGTTCCAATCGAAAAACCACGTTTCCGGGCTCGGTGACACCTCGTTGAACCAAGGGTTGTTCGCCGCAGGTTGGAACGACGAAGCGTTCCAGTACATCTTCAAGAACGGGTTGGGGTAATCGGCATGGTTGAGCACCACGTCGAGTAGCACAGCAATGCCGCGCTCGTGGCAGGCATTGACCAATTCCTTGAAGGCTGATTTGTCGCCGTAAGCCTTGTCGAGGGCCAGGTAGAAGGTGGGGTTGTATCCCCAGCTGTCGTTCCCATTGAATTCATTGACAGGCATGAATTCAATCGCATTGATGCCCAATCGATCGAGGTAATCAAGTGTGTCAAGGATGGTTTGATAGTTGCGCTCGTCCGTGAAATCGCGCACCAGCAATTCGTAAATCACGAGTGAGCTTTTGGCAGGCCGTTCAAAGTCCTGATCGGTCCAATCAAATGCAGGTGCCCCGGGTTGAAGGACGGAGACCGGTGTGTTCTCCGTCAGCATATTCGGAAATGCGGGCATGTTAGGGTACGTTTCCTCGGAAATCCATTGGTCGTTCCACGGGTCGAGTACCACTTCGGTATACGGATCTGCCACGCGCATGTCGTCTGGCATGATGTGGTAGTGGAAGCGGTATTCGGTGCCGGCTTCAAGGCCATCAATTTCAATCCAGTGTTTGTTGCCGTCGGGCGTTTGGGTCATGAGGTAATCGAAACTCAACTCCCAATCATTGAAGTCACCCACCACGAAAACAAATTCCTTGCCCGGTGCGTGGAGCTGCAAGAAGGTGCTTGCAGTCGACGGGTAGTGAATTCCGTCCTCCGAACCTGCGGGTGGCCACCCGGTGATGGGGGAATCTGGCAACACGGCAATGCTGGCTTCATCCGACGCGGAACCCGCATCGGTCGTGCCTACTAAGGCGATGTTGAATTGTCCGGCATCGTTGGCTTCGAAATCGTACGACAGGGACGTGCCCGTCACGGTGGTGACTACCTCTCCGTTGATTTCCAAGCTGAGTTCGCAGGATTCGCTCGCTTGGCCAAGGATGGTGTAGGTATCCCCGAGGTCGAGTACCGCGTATCCGTTTTCCGGAGTCTGCAACGATGTACTGAACGATCCGCTACTGACTTCGTAAAAGATGTCAGAACCGTCTGCATTTCGTCCCACCAAAGTGCCGCTGCTATTTCGGAAGACCATGGCCAAACTTTCGACGGTTTCGCCTTCGTCAAGTTGGTAGTATTCACTGATGGTCAATCCATTGAAATCAAAGGTGTGGATGCCATTGCCTTCCGGGTTCAGCAAAGCCAATGGATCGGACGTACCCCAGGCAGTCTGCACGTTTTGCCAATCGCTGGGTCCGCTCGAATTGCTCGTGATGACTCCGGTGTGAATGTAGACGGGAATGACGCCTTGCAACTCACCATTCCCCAGTGCACTGTTGTAGTACAGGGTGACTTGATCGTCAATGGTAGGGAAGGCGGGGTCGGTCCACACGACCTGCCCTTGGAGCAAGCTCGGGACGAACAGGGCCAAAGAAATGACAAAGCAGCAATGGAATTGGCGAAAAGTATTCATCGCAAAATGATTTTGTGGGTGGATGAGCCAGTCTCGGCTTCGACGTTGAGGAGGTAAATACCGGTGTGGTGTCCGTTGATTGACATGGACTTCCCAGTGGATTTAGTGACGAGTTGACCGTTGATACGGTGCAACGAAAAATGCGTGCTTTGAGGAAGGTCAATTACGCATGGTTGTTCGCAATCGGTTGGCCATGCAATAGATGCAGTGGGTTCGATAACATGAACGTTGGTTCCGTTGGCCGCATTGGGCGTCGGCGGGTTGGAGGAATTGGGGTTGAACCACACCCAGTTTGGCGCACCATCGGTCGAACGGCCGAGGCTGAAATCGCCGACGGCATCGTTCCAATCGATGGCATCCACGGTACGCCAGGCACCATCCTCCTTGGTGGAGAGGTACACCTCATCCTCCGACCCGGACAGGGTGAAATTGGCGTGCACTGGGCCGGCATCGGGGTTGTCGTCGCACCAGAGGAGCAAATGCTGACCCGGTTCCAAGGTGACGCTCGGCAGCGGCCAACGCCAAG
>CAXREW010000210.1:0-5931 GCA_964229455.1 Flavobacteriaceae bacterium
ACAAGAACGTACGTTACCTGAACCCCATCAGCATTGACACGCAAAAGGAGCAGTACGGTCGCTTCAAGAAGAAGGGCATCAAGTACATCGACTACAAACAAGCGGACTTCCTGCTGATGTTGTGCAACGAGCAAGGCAAAATTTTGCCCCGCCGTTTGACTGGAACTTCATTGAAGTACCAGCGCAAGGCGTCTCAAGCAATTAAAAAAGCACGCCACCTGGCCTTGATGCCATACGTGGCGGATAACCTCCGATAATCCCCAACGATCATGGAAATTATTCTCAAGCAAGACGTCGATCGACTCGGCAGCAAGCACGATACCGTGACCGTGAAGAGTGGATACGCACGCAACTTCCTCATCCCTCAGGGCATGGCAATTGCGGCGACACCATCCGCGAAGAAGGTGGTTGCAGAGGTGATCAAGCAACAAGCGCACAAAGCCGCAAAAGCGATGGAAGAAGCGCAAGCTTTGGTCACCAAGCTCGAAGGCTTGTCGCTCAAGATTGGAGCGAAGGCTGGTGAGAGCGGAAAGATATTTGGTTCTGTTAACTCCATCCAAATCGCGGAAGCCATTCAGGCAGCCGGATACGACGTGGAGCGCAAGACGATCAACATCGCAGAAGACAGCATCAAGGAACTCGGCGAATACGAAGCAGTTGTAAAGCTGCACAAAGAAGTCACGGCCACCGTGAAATTCGAAGTCGTTGCCGACTGATTCTAAAGCACTAAAAGGAAAAGCCAGACCCAGGGTCTGGCTTTTTTTGTGTCCTACCGTTTTCCCCCGGCTACTGCCCCGCCCTACCTTTGTTTCTGATGAAGTTCGACCTCCAAAGTGAATACAAGCCGGCCGGGGATCAGCCCCAGGCTATCGCTGAATTGGTGGAGGGGGTTAACAACGGCACTCAAGCGCAGACCCTCCTTGGCGTCACAGGTTCCGGCAAGACCTTCACGATGGCAAACGTTATCGCAGAGACCGGTCGGCCCACCTTGGTCCTGAGCCACAACAAGACCCTCGCTGCTCAGCTTTACAGTGAGTTCAAGGAATTCTTCCCCAGCAACCTCGTGGAGTACTTCGTCAGCTATTACGACTATGACCAACCCGAGGCGTACATCCCCACGACCAACACCTACATTGAGAAAGACCTCGCCATCAACGAGGAAATCGAAAAGCTCCGACTGAGCACCACCTCGGCTTTGCTCAGCGGCCGGCGCGACGTCATCGTCGTAGCTTCCATCAGCTGCATCTACGGCATCGGCAACCCGGTGGAATTCCACAAGAGTGTGATACCGTTGAAGGTGGGACAGAAATGGGGCCGCAACGCCTTCCTCCATACCTTGGTCAGCGGCCTCTACAGCCGCACGCGTGCCGAGTTCAAACGCGGCACGTTCCGCGTTCAAGGCGACACCGTCGACATTTTCTTGGCTTACGCCGACCACGCATTGCGCGTACACTTCTGGGGCGACGAGATCGAGCAACTGGAAACCATTGATCCGGAATCGGGGACGCGGTTGCACGGGTTTGACGACAGCATCATCTATCCGGCCAACCTGTTCGACTCCAGCAAATCCACAACCGATCAGGCCGTATGGGAAATCCAGCAGGACCTCGAAAAGCAAAAGCAATTCTTCACCGAACAAGCCAAATACCTAGAAGCCAAGCGCCTCGAGGAACGGACGCTTTACGACCTCGAGATGATCAAGGAAATTGGGTTCTGCAACGGCATCGAGAACTACAGCCGCTATTTCGACCGGCGCCAACCCGGTGAACGCCCGTTCTGCCTGCTTGATTACTTCGCCGATGACTTCTTGCTCGTCGTGGACGAAAGCCACGTAACGGTGCCACAAATCGGCGCCATGTTTGGCGGGGACCGTTCGCGCAAAACCTCGTTGGTTGAATATGGATTTCGCCTGCCATCAGCCTTGGACAACCGTCCACTGAAGGCAGATGAATTCGACTCCATCACCAACCAAGTCGTCTACGTCTCGGCGACGCCTGCGGATTACGAACTCGAGCAGTCCGAGGGCATCATTGTCGAACAGGTCATCCGCCCCACGGGCTTGCTCGATCCTCCGATTGACGTGCGGCCGTGCACGCACCAGGTCGACGACCTGATTGGCGAGATTCGCGCCACCATCGAGCAAGGCGACCGCGTATTGGTCACCACCCTGACCAAGCGCATGGCCGAAGAGCTAACGAAGTACCTCGACCGACTGAGCATTCCCGCCCGGTACATCCACTCCGACGTGAAAACGCTAGACCGCGTCGAAATCATTCGCGAATTGCGGGACGGCGTGTTTGATGTGCTGGTCGGCGTCAACCTTTTGCGGGAGGGCTTGGACATCCCGGAAGTTTCGTTGGTCGCCATCATGGACGCAGACAAGGAAGGCTTCCTGCGCTCAGACCGATCCCTGACCCAAACGGCGGGACGTGCTGCGCGGAACGTCAACGGCCGCGTTATCATGTACGCCGACTCCATCACGGAATCCATGGCCCGCACCATCGACGAGACGCAGCGGCGGCGCAAAAAGCAAGAAACCTTCAATGCCGAGCACGGGATTGAACCGCAGCAAATCCGCAAACAGAAGAAGACCATTTTCGAGCAAAGCCCGCAAGTGGATGACCGCCCGCGTCACATCGCAGCCGAACCTGGACCGGCACCAACCGATCCGGTGTGGGAGACCATGAGCGACGAGGCCCTCGAAAAGTCCACCTTGCACACCAAGCAGCGCATGGAAGCAGCGGCAAAAGAATTGGACTTCATGGAAGCAGCACGCCTCCGCGATGAGTACTTTGCCTTGAAGGAAATCATGGACAAGCGAAAAGCCGCGCAATGACGCCGAACCGACTGACCCCTGAAGCGTTTCGCGACGCGCCCAAAACGCAGGTGCGCGTGGTGCTGGAAAACATCCGTTCGGGCTTGAACGTGGGGGCATTCTTTCGCACCGGTGACTCCCTGCGCATTGACGGCATCGACTTGTGCGGGTACACCGCGCACCCGCCGCAACGCGACATCCTGAAAAGCGCGCTCGGCGCCACGGAACACGTCGCGTGGACAGCGCACGAAAACGCGTTGGATGCCATCGCCGCGCTGCGGGAGCAAGGGTTTGCCATTGCTGCCATTGAACAGACCCCAAACAGCACCTCCCTCCTCGATTGGCACCCCGAGCCCGGCAGCAAATGGGCCTTCGTTTTTGGCAACGAAGTACGCGGGGTTCAAGTCGACACGGTGAGCGCCTGCGATGTGGCTTTGGAAATACCGCAATTCGGCGTCAAGCAGAGCTTGAACGTGAGCGTTTGCGGCGGAATTGTGTTGTGGGACGCCGCTCAAAAGATTGGCCTGCCCGGTTGATCAATCAGCTAGGCTCCCTGACATCGGCATGCCCAACCACCGTTCCAAGTTTGCCTTGACCTCGTCTTGCTGCTCATCCGTCATGTTGCGGATGCGCGCGGTGCCGTGGCTTTGGTCTTCCAGGAAATAGTACAAGGCGTCCCGGGTATCGTTGGGCGGCATGGCAGTGGCACTCCACGTGTCCAGCGCGCCATTGATGTAGATAAAGGCATCCCCATTGGCTTGCACCCAGTCGTAGACATTTTGGGCCAGCACACCCCCGTCGTACGGCACCTCCATTTGCTCGGGTGTAAAGATAGCTGATGGGTGTGGTGACATGGGCAGCGCCCGCAACAGGCCTTCGAAGGCTTCCGTTTCATACCCATAGTACCCATACTCAACCGCACATTGGTAGTAATGCGAGGCGTAGTCTTCCATGCCATCATCTGAGAAGAAGGACAATCCGCTAACGTCCAGAAAATGATCCAAGACTTCATCGAGCGGTCCGTCCGCATCGGGAATGTCGTCGCAATCTGCCCCCCATTGCCAAAATGAAAACGGATATTCCAAAACGGCATATTCAAATGCCTCCTCGACCGATAGGTAGTTGAACCGCAGGGCTTGGCCCTTCGCGTGCCAACGCAGCAGCATTAAGCTCTCATCGTAGTCGGCCAAGATGCGCCGTTGGATGGCCTCAATGTTCTTCCGGCATTTGCGTGAGCCCACGCTGTTGAGGAAGGCGTAGATGCGTTCGTCCTCCAACGCCAAGTTCACCGGAGCCACATACGGCACACTCGCCGCGACATCTTCCGGGAAAAAGTACCGGTAGAAAATGGTCGTCTGCCCCCCTTTGCTGATACCCGAAGCCACCCATGGCCCGGTGAAGTATGCTCCGAGCACGGTGCGAATGCGATGCAGGTCCTGCGCGGCCTGTGTGATATTCAGGTAGGCATAGTCCATTGAGTCAGGCAAACTCTCCCCGTAATACCGGTGTTCGACAATGACTTGGTTGGCCCCAATTGCCGTCGCCAATTCACTCGGGTAATTTCGGCTGCGGTCGTACCCCTCTGTCACCAATACCGTTGGTCGAGTGGGATCCAACTCCGTGACATACACCCGCTGGTAGAAGCTGCCTGCTTCGGGATTGGCGTGGTCCAAGGGCTGTTCAAACTGCAGTGCCCAAGCTGTTTCGGAAGGCGCCCACGGGGCGGCCATTGGCTCAAACCGAATACCCGGCATATCAAACAAAAACGCTTCGCAGGAGCGTCCTTCATCTTGCGTCCACGCAGTGAACGGGATGGCAACCAGAACCGCGGCCAACGCCATCCATCGAGCAACTTGTATCATGGAGTCAAGGTACCCCACGGCGCTCCGCCATGCAATAAAAAAGCCCCGGCGAAGTGCCGAGGCTTTTTCAAATCGTTTTCGAAATGCTTAGAGACCAATGGCGTCACGCATGTTGCGGAATTCGAGGTCTTTTTCTGCCTTCTTGCGCAAGTTGGGATCCTTAGCCAATGCCTCACCCAAGTGCTTCTTGACGCCCGCTGAGTCATTCAATCGAGCACATGCAACGGCCATAACATAGCTGGCTGCTGCGCTGTCGTCGTTGGCGTTCTCGAGCGCTGTCTTCGCTCCTGCGGCATCGCCGTTGAGCATCTTCGCCAATGCCACATTGACGGTGCTCACACGGCCCATGTTGGAAATGGCTGCAGCGTAGTCACCTTTTTGGATGAGGATGATGCCTTTGTTGTAGCCTACCTCAGGGCCAGCGCCTGCGGCTTCGTTCAACAACGTCATCGCTCCGTCAATGTCACCGTCTTGGCGCGTCAACGCCGCCACGTTGTTGAGAACAGCCTTGTTTCGCTCCAACTCGAGTGCTTGTTGGAATACCTCCCATGCCTGGTTCATACGGCCCATTTGAGCCAAGCACCAACCGGCGTTGTTGTAACCACGGAAGTCGTCTGCGTGCACGCGCGCAGCGCTCTGGTAAACGGTCAACTTGTCGTTGAGGTCTTGGAACAAGGTAGCTGCGTACAACAACTCGTCCGCCGTCAATGAATCCGGCTTGCTCATGCTGTAGTCCATCAGCTCCTCATCGGTATAGCCTTCCACATCGTAAGAGACAACCACCTGAGAGCGGCGCAAAGCCGGCAGGATTTCCTTTTCAATCTCCTTGTACGTCTTGGCGATGTTTCGGATTTCCTCCTCACGCTTGTTCTTATCGGAGTACATTTCCAACACGCGCAAAATCAAGTTCTTGTCTTCAATGTCAGACGCCTGCATCAGGGACTTGAATCCCTGCCAGTCTTCTCCCTTTGGTACCAAGTCGTAGAACGCCTCGTCCGCAGTCAACTTCTTGCGCTTCATCTCACGGGTTACAGACGCAGCAGCCGAGTTTGCACGGTCGCTCGCCAAATCTTCGTTCAATGTGATTTCACCTTCAGGAGAAGCGTAGGCCTCGATGCGTGCTCCGGTGATGGTCACGCTATCGGCGTCAACGGAGAGTTGAATCAGGTCCTTCAAGGCCTTCCAGTCTTCGTCGCGCAACTCGCCTGAACGAACGGTTGAAGAGTTCACGCTGTAATGCACCGTTACTTCCTC
>CAXREW010000211.1:0-4770 GCA_964229455.1 Flavobacteriaceae bacterium
CCGAGATCTACACTCGGTACAACACTCTTTCCCTACACGACGCTCTTCCGATCTTGATTCAATAAGCATTTGATGAAGCGATTGGCAATTGCAAGCTTGGCCCTCTGGCTGAGTGCAGCGGCTTGGGCGCAATCCGGCAAAATCACCGGTGTTGTTTCGGACGCCATCACAGGTGAGGCCTTGATCCAAGCTAGTGTTTTGGTCAACGGCACCGGCGTCGCCACCGATTTCGATGGTGCATACACGTTGGACCTGCCCTACGGTGCCTACGACATCACGGTGCAGTACATCGGCTACGAGAGCCAGACCCGTTCGGTCCAGGTGGATCGGGCGTTGGTTCAGGCCAACTTCAAGCTGAGCACCATCGTCTTGCAAGAAGCCGAGGTCATTGCCGATGTGGCCATTGAGCGCGAGACGCCTGTCGCTTTCTCGAACATCAAACCCGTTCAGATCCAAGAGGAATTGGGCTCGCAGCCCATCCCCATGATCCTGAACAGCACGCCCGGCGTTTATGCTACCCAAGCGGGATCGGACGACAACGGGCCTTCCATTTCCATCCGCGGCTTCAAGCAACGGAACGTATCGGTGCTGGTCGACGGCATCCCCGTCAATGACATGGAAAGCGGAGCAGTGTATTGGAACAATTGGTTTGGGTTGGATTTGGTGACCCAGACCATGCAGGTTCAACGTGGCCTCGGCGCTTCCAAACTCGCCTTGCCTGCCATCGGTGGAACCGTTAACATCGTCACCTCGGGCATCGAATCCTCCCGCAAGACTTCCGTCAAACAGGAAGTAGGCAGCTTTGGTTTCACCCGCACATCGCTGGGCCACACCTCCGGCCGGCTCGACGGCGGTTGGGGCTACACCCTCGCCGGCAGTTTTCAAAACCGCCAAGGCTACTTCCAGCAGGACTACAACCGGGCCTTTTTTTA
This sequence comes from Flavobacteriaceae bacterium, assembly GCA_964229455.1. Taxonomy (GTDB): domain Bacteria; phylum Bacteroidota; class Bacteroidia; order Flavobacteriales_D; family Sanyastnellaceae; genus UA16. The sequence continues at coordinate 933 of CAXREW010000211.1, forward strand.
CTACGTGAAAATCCAAAAGGCGCTCGGCAACCACACGCTCTCCATCAGCGCGACCGGCTCGCCTTCGGAGAATGCCTCCCGTGGCTATCAGCAGCGCATCGCTACCCACAACAAGGACTTTGCACGATCGCTGTTCACCGGCAGCGAAGAAGACTACGAGCGGTTGCGCGGATACAGCGTGGCGTACGACGCCATCTTCAACGACGGAACCCTGCTCCAGGAGGAGGAACTCGCCGCTTACGACAGCCTCAATGCCCTGTACGGATACAGCTCGGCGGATGAGTTTGAGGAAGAAGTCTCGTCAACGGACTTCATTGATACGACCGGGCTGGTGAGTTACGGCGACAACTACAACGTGCACTGGGGCATGCTCAACGACGAGGTCTTGTACGAGCGCCAAAACAAGTACCACAAGCCGCTCTTCTCCTTGCGGCACAGCTGGCGCGTTTCAGATAAGCTGTACATCTCCAACATGGCCTACGCGAGCTATGGATACGGAGGAGGTACGCGGTTGGAAAACAGCCTCGGCGGTGGCGATTACACACCCGACGGTCAAGTCGACTTCCAGAAGTTTTACAACTCAAACACCATTGGAGGCCTGTTCGGACCGCCGATTGATCCGACGTACAGCGACTCGCTTTTGAAGTCCGGGCGCATCCTCCGCAAACTCTTCAACAACCACTATTGGTACGGCATCCTATCCACCTTCCGCCACGAAACCTCGGAATCGCTTACCCTCTCCGGTGGATTGGACTTCCGCACGTACCAGAGTGAGAAGTACGCAGAGGTGTTCGACTTGCTCGGCGGGGATTACTTCGTGGACACCCGGAACAACAACGCCTCCACGAACATGCGCTTTGTTGGAGATAAAATAGGCTACCACAACGACGCGTTTGTGCGTTGGGGTGGAGCCTTTGCGTTGCTCGAGTACACAGGGTACTTGTGGAACGCCTTCTTGAACGTAAGCGCTGTGACCCAAGGGTACAAAAGTGTCGACTACTTTGCGCCGCTGCAGGAGGACGGCCAGTTCACCACGAGTGGTTGGAAGTGGATTCCGGGGTACACCATCAAGACCGGGGGCAACTACAACTTGAGCGAGTACGCCAACACGTTCGTCAACCTCGGCCATCTTAACCGAACTCCGGTCTTCCGCAACGTAGTGGACTTCAACAACAACTTCGTCGAAAACACCGAAAACGAGCGCATCAATTCCGTGGAATGGGGCTACAGCTTCAGCAAATTCCCGTTCAGCGTCAATGTTAACGCGTACTACACGGATTGGCAGAACCGTCCGCTCCAGTCGCTGCTTCGCTTCGAGACGGTTGAAGGCGACATCGTGCGCGCCAACGTCAACTCGATGAGCGCCTTGCACAAGGGCCTCGAAACCGATGTGGCTTGGCGCGTCCATCCTTCATTGACCGTGGAAGGGTACATCAGCTTGGGCGATTGGCGCTGGACTAGTTCGGAGGACAGCCTCGTCCTGCTCGACGACGACAGCAACCTCCCCTACATCGATGCGGAGGGCAATCCGGCCGTGGTGCAATACAATGCAGAAGGGGTTTCGGTGGGCGATTCGCCACAGAGCCAATACAGCATCTCGTTGAAGTACAGCTACAAGAAGGTCTATATCAAGCCGCGCTACACGGTCTTCAGCCGGCACTTCGCGGATTTTGACCCCTTCAGCTTGAATGGTGAAAACGAAGGCCGCCAGTCGTGGCAAATTCCAACATACGGACTCCTCGACCTGCACGCCGGTTACAACTTCAACGTGAACGAAACAAACATGGACGTACGCCTGAGTGCGTTCAACATTTTGAACACGGTGTACCTGAGCAACGCCCAAAACAACGACGCGTACGGCGAATGGTACTTCACCGATCCTGACCGCAAATACGCTTTTAGTGAAAACAACTTCGATGCAGGATCTGCCAGTGTGTACATGGGCTACGGCTTCCGTACCAACCTCAGCATCCGCATCCGATTCTAACGCATAACCGCATGAAAAACCTCCTCACCTCCCTCCTCTGCCTCGCAGCATTTACTGCTTGGGGCCAATCGGACATCCTCGACGCGCGCACCAACTACAGCGTGGGACAAACCGTGACCGTCACGGGCATCGTAACTTCCGACGGCAACCTCGGCATCGTCCGCTACCTCCAAGACGAGACTGCCGGCATCGCCTTGTATCCTGGTGGGCAATGGACGCAAAACGGTTGGCCCGACCCGCAACCCGGCGACGAGTTGACCATGACTGGAGCGCTCAGCGAATACAACGGACTCCTTGAGGTAGGTCCCGATGGCATCACCGATGTCACGGTCCTTTCGACCGGAAATGAATTGCCTGCATTCCAAACCATCACACCCAATGATATGGATGAGAGCATGGAAGGCGAGTTGGCGTACATCCCGGACGTTGTGTTCACCAACGGCGGCACCATGATCACCGGCAACAGCACATTCAGCTTCACGGCAGCCGGCGAAGACGGCATCATCTACGTGCGCAACGACAATGAACTCGTTGGGCAGGTATTGCCCGCTGGTGAGGTCGACTTGTACGGCGTGGTTTCTCAGTTCTCCTTTGACGGAGTGGGCGGTTACCAATTGTTACCACGTGGCAGTGAGGACCTCGTACCCACCTCTGCCATCAACTTGAGCACGCAAGTAGACCAAATCAACATCACCACCACCAGCTTTGATCTCGTGTGGAACACAGATGTATTAGGGGATTCGCATGTGGAATACGGACTCACTCCCGACCTCGGCATGGAAGTGGTCGATGACATGCAAGTTTTGGCACACCAGGTGACGGTGGACGGCCTCGAGCCGGGCACCATCTACTACGCCCGGGTCATTTCCATTGCTGGAGAAGATTCAACTGCATCGACCATCCGCCCGTACGCGACCGTGTCGGAGTCACCCGGTTACATCCGAGCTTACTTCACCACCCAGGTGGACAACAGCGTGGCGACCATCGAAGAAGCACAGGCCTTGGGCACCAACACCAATGATACCATCGCCGCCTACATCACTTCCGCGCAAAACACGCTGGACATCGCGGCATACAACATCAACAACTCCGCCATCGAGCAGGCCATCAACACGGCCATCGCCAACGGCGTTCAGGTGCGTTACATCGCCGAAGGACAAAATGCTAACCTCGGCTTGAGCGCCATCGACGACGGCATGCCAGTTCACTTCCGCACCGACGGCATGGGCAGCGGGATGCACAACAAATTCATCGTGGGCGACCGTGACGATGCGCAGAACGCCTTCGTCCTCACCGGCTCGACCAACTTCACCACTGGCAACTTGAACACCGACCCCAACAACGTCATCATCTTGGGCGACCAGAGTTTGGCACGTGCCTACACACTGGAGTTCGAAGAAATGTGGGGATCCACAACTATGGAGCCCGACCCGGACAACGCGAAATTCGGTGCATCCAAGTCCATCAACACGCCCCGCCGCTTCCTCATCGGCGGCAGCCCGGTGGAGTTGTACTTCTCGCCCACCGACGGGACGACTTCCGCCATCCTCGATGCCATTGAGTCGACGGACTATGACCTGAACTTCGCCGTCTTGAGTTTCACGCGAAACGACCTCGGCGCTGCCGTCATTGATGCGGGTTCTAGCCTGTTCATCAATCCCGTCGGTGCCATGGAGAACATCAACGACACCGGCTCGGAATACGAACCGTTGCTTGATGCGGGCATCGAGATTTACTCGCACCAGGGCATCTCTGGCCAGCTGCACCACAAATACGCCATTGTCGACCACAGCCAGGCCCTCTCCGATCCGACGGTTGTTACCGGTTCGCACAACTGGTCCACCACGGCGG